>JAKBHQ010000037.1 GCA_021836665.1 Thermoplasmata archaeon | reverse complement strand
CGTCTGCCGCAAAAGTACCCCGGCGAGGATATACAACTACGAGCTTTTCCAGCACTAAGCGCTTTAGGGCTTCGCGGATAGGTGTCCTTCCCATACCGAAAGTACGGCCGAGAACCTCCTCATTAATGACCGATCCAGGTGCGATCTCAAGGGTAATTAGAAGATCCCTGATGAGTACGTACGCCCTATCGGCCAGTAACTCTTCGGGAGTCTCAACCACACCAGTGAAGGTGACCGCGCTCATAGCGTTAGCCACCCGTTGCTCAACATACTCTTCTGCCTTTGTCAATCCAGTTTCCCCACACGCCAAAAATCCCTACGCTCCAATCCACCCGCTAGGCTTGGATGCGTACTGACCAAATCTAACATATCAACACGCACGGCACTGACACATAAGCAAGTACATCACCAGCACTTTACACTCTAACTGCATTCTCGCAGTTTTTTTATTCGGTCTCGCAGTTGATTTGGTTCAAATATCGTCGAAAGAAATTAAATAAGACGTTGAAGGGATCACCTCAACAATGGTTATGAACCAGTCAGGTCCGATCACGAAAATTCGCCCAGTAAGAGTTGCTAATTGAACCCTAAATGGGCCGCCAATTTACATCGACAATCGGCCTAAAGAAGTTCCTCGATCCCAAGGGTCCTCAGGCCCAGACCCCTAAGAAGAAAATTAGTTCGCCTGTAAGCTACCTCTAACAACGTCCGATAACCCCTCGGTCCATGGCGGGATCCCGGCAGTACGACAAACTCAACATCCTTGCCGAGACCCTCGAGAGACGCCATCAGCTTGGTCGTGTTTGAAAAATGCACGTTTTCATCGATGAGGCCGTGTATCACCAGTAATTTCCCGGTAATTCCGTCGACATACCTAGTGACGTCGGTTCTTTGATAGCTTTCGGGCTCCTCCATTGGCAATCCGAGGTATCGCTCGGTATAAGCGGTATCGTAAAGGGCGAAGTCGACCACCGGCGCCCCCGCTACGCCAACCGCAAATCGGTCGGCGGCTCTAGACATCGCCATCAGGGTCATGAACCCACCGTAGCTCCACCCGTAGATTCCGACTCGATCCTTGTCCACCCCAAGTTCCCTAATAATAAAATCGATTCCCGCCAGCTGATCTTCGAGCTCCACGGTACCAAAGCCGTGTCTGATCTGCGCCTCAAATGCCTTTCCTCGATTAAAGCTTCCACGATTGTCCAATTTGAAAACCACTACCCCCGCTCTAGCCAAGAGCTGCGCTTGAAGATCGATCGTCATCGACCAGGAGTCGAGGACCGTCTGTGCTCGAGGTCCACCGTAGGTGGCCACGACGAGGGGCCTTCCTTCGGTTAGGCCATCGCTTGGAAGATATACGGCTCCATAGAGGGTAGTTTCGTCTTCGAGGGTCAACTCGATGAACTTAGGCGGAAGCAGCCCTAGCGAATCCGCAGAGACACCCTCAAATGGCAGATCCCATATCCAGCTTCCGTCCAAGGCGTAAAGAGTAGCGGTAAAGGAGCTTTCACGAGACGAATTCTGCACCAGGACGTATCCTCTGCCAGAACCAGACATATAAGCCTGGTTCACTCCAGCCTCTACGCTTAACTTGTCAATCGATAAGTCATCTAAATCTAGCGAATAAAGGTGCCTCTCCAAGGGTGAGTCGCTGGTGGATAGGAAAAACGCCTTCTTCTCATCCGCAGATATGCCGACTATTTCAGTAACGCAAAACTCCCCGGAAGTAAGTTTTCGTAAACTTCCATCTTCGTCGAGGAGCACTATGTGCGAGAAGCCCATCTCTTCAGTGGTGAAAAGAATGCCACCCGACCTAAGGGTGAAAGGCGTGGAGGGAAGGTTGATCCACGGCTCCTCTTTTTGAATGTAAACGAGACTTAGTGTTTGCTCTTTCGGGCTATACAGGTACCAGCGAAGCTCGTCTTGGCTGCGGTTGAGCACAGCGATCCACATTTTCGATCCCGGAGTAAAGCACACTCTAGCCAGGTAACCATCCCTAAGTGTCGACAGATCAATCCATTCGACGCTCTGGTGGGACTTCCGATATAGTCCAAGGCGAACGGATGCGTTATCTCCTCCCGCCAAGGGATAGCGATAATTTTCGACAACAACTTCATTTCCATTATCTCGAACGATTGGAAAGGTCGGAATCATGGACTCGTCGACTTCTGTAAAGGCAACGAGCTGTCCATCTGACGAGCACCAGAGCCCATCTAACCTATCAAGCTCCTCTTGAGCTACGTATTCCGCGATTCCATAAGTTATCCCTTCGTCGTCTTTGGATTCAATCATAGCGGTCGCCTCGCCACCAAAAAGTGAAATCCTATAAATCCCGTCTCTTTTGACTCCGAGTAGGTAATCTCCACTGCCAGCCTGACATACCGAAACGAAGCCGGAATCCGACATGTCGAGAAGGATGCTTTCGTCGTCGGGATCTGCCAAAATAAACTTTCCACCGAGGTTCATAAGCACATATGTAGCGCCCTCCAGCTCGATTAGCTCGAAATCGGAAAGTCCTTCCCAGTTGAGCCGCAACCTCTCCCGCCTCAACTGTTCTTCAAGGGTGGGTTCGGAATTGATGAGGTTCGAATTAAACAAGGCCCTGAGTTGCTTTGATCCAATATCGAGGCAGTAAAGCGACAGCTCCGCCGCCGTCTTTGGATACATGAAGTAAAGCTTCTCGCCCTTTGAATCGAACCTGGGACCAACTATGACCTGACTCGCCGGAAGTGGCCGCTTAGCGAGGCTGGCGATGGACAGTGAGATCCCGATATCAGTACTTTCAGGCATTACTCAGACTATACACGAGTCAAAATTTCTAGAACTGCACCGAAAGACCGCTCTGAGCATGCGCGGGTCGAGCCGACAGAACGTCCACACCTAACTGTCCTAATTCCGGATCATACAAGTCCCGCCTGCGAAACTTTCTCTCTAGGCGAAACCCTCGGTTCGAATATCCCGCAAAAATACTTCAACATGGACATCCCTAGGTGTTGCAGTTCAGCCGCACACTCCACTGAGCAGGTGAATTAGGCTAATTCCGATGAATTATGTGAAGTTGCTGCAACTGCAAGTACAACGTGTGAATAATGACTCGGCCTGAATTCCTATTAGTCGGTATTTTCTCAAGGAATAGGTCTTCAATCGGCAGACAAGTCGTGCTGCTCTGGCAGTTTCTCCGTATCGGCTCGCAAAATTGGTCAATTCATTTCAATGGGCAACCTGGTGTCACGGCAGCTTTCTAAGGCGAACGCCCACTCGTTTCGGCTCCACCTTTCAACGGGAAACCCTTGGACTGCTAACCCTATTGTGTCACAGAGATGGTGCGATTCATTTGTGCCATCCCTGGTCGTATTAAGGACCCAAGTGGCATCCAATTCAGGCAAGGCTCCATTGGGTGCGCCCATCCGATCAAATGGCGATCTTGGGTTCAGATCGCTTGCCACAATTGCGGGCTTTTTTGGCAGATTAGTGGTGTTACTGGAGCCAACCCGGCCAAGAGCTACACCTACTGAGCACGCTAAGTCGGCAACTGAGACGCAACGGCGGCCAGATTGATTCGGCGCGTGACAAATAGTTCACCTGTCCAGAATGACAGGTTGCTCTCGGCTCACTCCTGGGCGGTGATACGCGTTTTGGTAGCTTCGATGCTGTGGGGGGTTTCTGGAACCGCAGCTCAAGAGCTCTT
Organism: Thermoplasmata archaeon; assembly: GCA_021836665.1. The sequence continues at coordinate 20,591 of JAKBHQ010000037.1, read as the reverse complement.
TGCCAGGTTCAAAATGGATCCAATGTGGTTGCTGTGGTGCAGAATGTTTGCCGGCGGATTGATATTGGTGGTGGCTCTCGCTCTTCGCGGCAACCTCCCCAGACTTAAAGTCCTGCTTAGGTCGAAGGGGGATGTCTGGCGTATGGCGGTGTACGCCATATTTGGGCTCGGCCTGGTACAGATGACTTATCTCTTAGGGATATCCGACGGAAACGCTGTAGCGGCGACTGTGCTCCAATTCCTGGCTCCACTAATCCTCAGCTTCTATCTTGCAATCAAAGCTGCGAAGATCCCCCGTCTAGGCGAGGTAGTGGCACTACTGCTCGCCGTCGGCGGTACGGTACTGCTACTAAGTAATGGGAAACTGGGCACACTGGTCGTTCCGCTGACCGCAGTTGGATGGGGCCTTTGGTCAGCCGTTGCATCCGCATTCAATACCTACTACCCGACTAGCCTCATTAAGAAATACGGCCCTATCCTCGTAGTGGCGGTGGCCTCGGTATTTGACGGCATTGTACTTGGTCCTTTTGAGGTGACCAAATCGTTGCCAACTATGAATCTCTTCGCCGATCTCCTGGTAATTTTTATCGTCCTACTTGGCACCGCCGTGCCATGGGCCCTCTTTTTAAGCTCGCTCCCTCACCTGGCACCGGTGGAGGCAGTTGTTATTCTCGGTGCGGAGCCAATATCCTCCGCCGTGGTCGGAGTGACCCTTTTGAATGCTCCATTTGGGCCACTCGGCCTCCTCGGAGGGTTGGCGACGATTTTCGCCGTGATCCAACTCGCTCGGACAAAAGACAAGGACCTCGTCAAACCAATCTTTTGAACCCAGACAAGTCCACCGGTCGAATCACGAAAGAGTCCTTCCGACGTCAATACAAGTCCAAACACTGACCAGGATAACCTCAAGTCTTACGAAAAAGCCACTACCGCACCTTTGTCCTTAGCGCACTAAATACGCCCGAGGTCCTGCTTAGATACTGGCATGTTAATCTCGGGTTTTGCTTTGATTCAGGGTTGAATAGGGTCTCCTTCAGCAGCCTCATCAAATACCGATTCAGAGCAGTCTTGCCAGCTTCTATATGCTCCAATCACCTCTCGGATCCCGACTTTGCAAATCGTCCCGCCATTCAACATCCAGAGGCAATGCATCCAGAGGCAATGCATAGAGATCGCCGCAATGATAGTTAGCTAAATCAATCCTTGGCTGAAATATCTATCCCAAAAATATAGTTGTATGCTACAAGTAGATAAACATTCTGGGTAGCTTCCGCTCTCTTGCGAGGGTTGGTGGAGGTCAGATGGAACAAAGAAATATGCAAATGTCGGCTGGGAAAAGTCTCAGGCCGCTTTATCTGGCCGAATTGACTTTTAGCGCCACGGTCGTGGTCTGCTGGCTAATCCTGCACAGCCATTCAGTTTCGGTCTATGGGATCAGCTATTGGGGAATCCGATTTGCAACAGTACCAATTCTGGTAGTTGGCCTGACGGCGACCTCGCTTATGCTTTTCAAATCTGCGTCGGGGCTCCCAAAAGGCTCGCCCTTTAGCTACATTGCGGCTTGTTTCAGGGTCGTAGGAGTTGGAGCCATACTCCTTCTTCTCACGCCATACGCCGCTGGTACCTTCTTTAACTGGGCCCACATGACCATCGGCGCAGCCTTCTTCTTGGCTCAGATGGCAACCAGTAGCTACTTATACTTCAAACTTCCCAAAAATATTTGGCTGACCTCCTCGATTGCCGTTCAGTTGTTGGGCGGAATTCTAGCGATGCTCTCGCTGCCGGACAACTTGCTCGCACTCATGCTTCAGGGGGAATTACTCTTTCAAGTTGGATTTGCTTTATTCATTAACAGAACTGTACAAACTCTCCTCGCCGATCGGCTAAGCCAACCTACGGACAATGCCGAAGTGACGCATGCCCGTGGCCGAGGCTTCCGGCGTTCAATTATCACCAGGCAGAAATAGAACTAGTAATTCCGTCGACGTGAGTTGTCACTTTAAGTTCTTGGGCATAGAGTCTGGTTAACTTCCGATTCGAGCCTGAGTCGTAGGAATTTGGTCACCACACCTTCTACCGGGAGCGTCAAATGCAAAAAGACATGTACTCCAAGCAAGACCCTTCGAAATTGGCTAAATCCTATCAAACGGTTTCCAAACCATCTTTTGCCACGAAGTCCAACGCTTCCCAAGCACCATCCGCAAATCCAATGACCGAAGAATTCAAAGGTATCGACCGCTTCGTCAAAGCTTCAATTGCAAAGGCGACCCTTGGACTGAGTCCGATAGCACTTGGCCTTGCCTTCGCTGACTGGGCTGCCAATCTAGCCCTTTCGCCAGGAAAGGTTGCTTCGATCCTCGCCGAATTAGCCCGGCTTGAGGGTGAGATGGCCAGATACATAATCGAATCTGCCAGTCGATCTTCGGACGGCGATAGGCCCCTTCCACACATAATCCCGGCTCCAGGTGATCGACGCTTCACCGGTCCAGGTTGGGATAGCTGGCCATTCGACTTTATACATCAACAATTCCTGATTACCGAGCGAATACTTGACGTAGCTACGACAGACGTGAGCGGCGTCTCACTGCACAAGGAGCAGGTGGTCAGGTTTCTTGCACGGCAGTTGTTGGACATGTTCTCCCCATCCAATTTTCTTTTGACCAACCCAGAAGTCCTCGCCAAGACATCTAGCTCTGGAGGTAAAAATCTGGTTGATGGCATGGCTAACCTGCTCGAAGACTTGCGAAGGGCTTCGGCAAAGCTTCCACCTGCCGGTACCGAAGAATTTGAAGTCGGCAAGCAACTCGGCATTACGCAGGGTCAAGTTGTAATGAAAAATAGGCTTGCGGAGCTTATCCAGTACACCCCAAAGACCGAGCAGGTCTACAAAGAACCAATCCTTATCGTGCCTGCCTGGATCATGAAGTACTACATACTCGATCTTTCGCCATCGAATTCGTTAGTCAAGTATCTCGTCGACCAAGGTCACACGGTATTCATGCTCTCCTGGATAAACCCGACAGAAAAGGACCGGGATATGGGGATGGACGACTATCTAAATCTCGGTCCGCTTGCTGCATTTGACGCGGTATCTTCCATTGTTCCATACGAAAAAATACATGCCGTGGGTTACTGCCTCGGGGGGACACTGTTAAGCGTCGCAGCAGCGGCAATGGGAAGGGACAAAGATGATCGGCTAGCGAGTGTCACCCTGCTGGCGGCGCAGACGGACTTTACCGAAGCCGGGGAGCTCACCTTGTTCATCGACGAGGGACAGGTAGCACTGTTAGACGACCTGATGTGGATCCAAGGTTACTTAGACTCCTCGCAGATGGCCGGGGCATTTCAGATGCTGAGGTCGAGTGATCTTATATGGTCGAAGATGATGCGAGAATATCTCATGGGCGAACGGTCAAAATTGAACGACCTAATGGCATGGAACGCCGATGCCACCAGGATGCCATTCCGAATGCATAGTGAATACCTCAAGGGCATGTTCCTCCACAACGATCTTGCCGAAGGCAGGTATAAGGTCAACGGTCATCCCATTGCCATGGAGGACATAAGAACGCCGATGTTCGTCGTGGGTACCGAAACGGACCATGTCGCCCCTTGGAAGTCAGTGTTCAAGATCCACATTCTGTCCGATTCAGACCTCACATTCGTGTTGAATTCAGGTGGACATAACGCCGGCATCGTGAGCGAGCCGGGTCACCCGAGGAGGCACTTCAGAAAGTCCAGACGACTTCCGGGGGCAAGTTATCTGGGGCCGGACGAATGGTTCAACAGGGCCGAATACCACGATGGGTCGTGGTGGGTCGACTGGCAGAAATGGCTCGCGGACAACTCGAGTAGCCTGACTTCTCCGCCTGAGATGGGTTCCGCACAATACCCAGTAATCTCGTCTGCTCCAGGCAGTTATGTCTTACAAAAATGATCAGTCAAGGCAAAGAGCAGGAAAGCCAATCGAAAACCGACATCACGAACCGGCCTTTACGAATGGATATCGGGGCGTCTTCTGGCAGTTCCTCGCATTTTCCTCGTGTTCTCCCCGTATTTTCCACGCAATAAGACGAATAGCTAATTTCGATCTAATTTCGAAGCTGGGTCAAAGCACCATCAAAGCACCATCAAAGCACCATCAAAGCACATTGATTTCTCTATCCTGAAGATCACTCCAAAAGCACAAAACTATGCCGTAGTTGGAGGAGAGGTTGCCGGACGTACTCCTCGAAATGCACCCGCCGCACATCCACTCGGCCCAGGTGCACTTACCGTAACCGACTCCGCACTAAATGTTGCCGACTTGGACTTGGCGCCTATGGCCCGTGCGCACTGACCCGACACAAGAACCGATTCCGATGCTGTCTGGGTGACAACTATCCGGGTTGAAGGAGTTATCGCCACGCCTACCTGCCCTTGTGCGCCTTGAACTTCTATAGTCGAAGTCGACACCGACACTACCGCTCCAAAGGTACCTGAGAAGCTTTGGCCGGATCCAGTCGGCAGTCCTCCTCCGGTCGAACTGCTCCCACTCGCCGAGGCCCTTTTGCCGCCGGAGCGTCTTGCAAGCCCACCGCCGAATCCAAATCCAGCACTACATCCAGACGAGGTCGGCTTCGATATCGTTACAACCCTTGCTTGTATATTTCCTATCGAGTTTGCGGGTCCCAGGGCCCTTAAGCACGAACCCACGGAGACACTCGACTCCGAGGCTAAAACGGTCTGGAAATACTTGGTCGAACCCACGAGATCGACCGTTACGCTACCTTTGTGCGAGGATAAGTCAAATGATGCGCTGCTTACCGTAGTTATTTTCCCAATCGCTACCGAGAATCTCGGTCGGTTAGTTCGCAGCTTTGAAGTTGTCGGTGCGACGGTCGCAGCCGTCGGTGAGACAGCCTGCGGAGACCCGCAGCCAGCGGCCAATATCCCCAGTGCAAATACCGAGAGGATAAATGTCCTATTCGACCCAAGATGCATCGATAATTCCCTTTCACAAATTCATTCGCCTATGTAAATTCACCGTCGAAAAACCACCGCATTTAACTCTTTCCGTCAATCGCCTCGCAAAGCATCGATCGGTGCGAGCCTCGCGGCCCTAGAGGCTGGATAAACACCAAATGTCAGCCCAATGCCCGCAGCGACTACCACTGCCCCAATAATTGCTGGAACCGAAAGGGCTACGGGATTCGAGGTAAGCTTCGGCACGATAAGTGATGCCCCTACTCCCAGAACTACACCCAATATCCCCCCAGCTAAGCCAAGGAGGAGCGCTTCGGTCAAAAACTGCCTCAAAATCGCCCTCGGTGTTGCTCCGAGCGCCTTGCGCAAACCGATCTCGGCGATCCTCTCGGTAACGGAAACCAACATGATATTCATGACCCCGATACCGCCGACCAATAGAGACACTGCAGCAATGCCGGTCAGCAAAAAGGTCAGAGTCTTCGAGACGCTGGTAGCGGTAGTAAGGAGTTGAGTCTCTGGGGTAATCGTGAAGTCTGCCGCCGAGGGGGTAGTTATCTGATGGGCCTGGAGTAGCAGAGCATTAGCCTCCTGATAGGCAGCGCTTACTGAGTTTTGCGACTTGGCTTGCAGGAGTATTTGGTCAACGGAAGTCCTATTTCTCCCGCCTACGAGTAACGACTGGGCGGTCGTAATCGGAACAATGACCTGATCGTCCTGGTTGGTTGTAGCCGAGGAACCCGCAGATGCAAGAAGCCCGATGACCGAAAAAGATGACCCGTTAATATTGATCGTCTGACCCACCGGATTCTGGCCCGGGAACAGTTCAGCCGAAACCTCGGTGCCCAAAATCGCCACCTCATTGGCAGAAGTCACGTCGGCACTGGTAATAAAGCTCCCAAAGGAGATCTGACGACTACGAATACCAAGGTAGGGAGGTGTTGTTCCGATGACCGGCGCACTCCAAGTGTTTCCACCGGCGGACATAGCTTCATTCTTCTGGACCACCGGTGCTACGGCAGAAATATCAGGAGCGTCTAAATGTGAAGCCAGGGCCGTTGCGTCTGCGAGGGTGAGAGTTGAAGCCGATCCCAGGCCACCCCGGACTCCGCCAGTGCCCGTAGAGCTACCAGGCGAAACTACCAATAAGTTACTTCCTAGAGAGGAGACGGCGGCTGTAACCTTAGCTTGGGATCCTTCGCCCAGCCCAACTGTAATGATTACAGCTGCGATACCGATTAATATCCCTAGCACCGTTAGTAGGGACCTTGACCGATGGGTTGCAATCGCTTCGATTGATGCCCTTAAGGTCTCTCTAAGGCTCATCATCTGTGACCCATCGATCCACCCGATGGCTCGGATCCCTCCTGGGGCTGCGCAGGCGGAGCGGCTCCGGCAAAAGTAGTTCCGGTACCCACAAAAATGAGCTCCGGTGGGCCGTCACCTACAACTACCCCATCGCGCATCCTCACCACTCGAGAGGCAACTTTTGCTACGTCTGGTTCATGGGTAATCAAGACTACCGTGCGCCCAGCGCGATGAAACTCCCCAAACCAACCGAGCACCTCCTCAGACGATGCCGAGTCGAGATTCCCCGTTGGTTCATCCGCCAATATGACGGTAGGATCGGTGACTAAAGCCCTGGCGATAGCGACCCGCTGCTGTTGGCCACCGGAGAGCTGAGTCGGTCGGTGGTGCCGCCGATCCGCGAGACCAACACGGCGAAGTGCCTCTATCGCTCGAACCCTCCTGTCAGTTGGATTCAAGCCTGCATAGACCAGAGGTAGTTCGACGTTACTCACTGCGGTCAAATGTCGAAGCAGGTGAAACTGCTGAAATACGAAACCGATGTACCGATTACGAATCCTCGCTAGCTCGGCTTCATCCAGATTAGAAACGTCCCTCCCAGCGAGCCTATACCTCCCCGAGGTCGGGGTGTCGAGACATCCGATGATATGCATCAAGGTCGACTTACCGGATCCTGATGGGGCCATTACCGATAGAAACTCACCTTCCTCGACAACTAGATCCAACCCACGAATAGCCTCGACCGCCGCTTCGCCAGTGCCGTAGGTTTTGCGCAGCTCAGAAATTTCTATCACGGGGACCGTTCTTCGCCCATCTCTACCCTGTTCAACTGGGGAATCTTGGCTCACTGTCATCCACCCACGATCGCCCGGCGGACAAAGCCTCCGCCACCACCAAGGCCCTTGCCACCGAAGCCACCACCGAACCCGCCAGGACTAGATGGAATTGCGAGGGCTCGATTTGCCAAGACGACGCTCTCGCCCAACTTCAAGCCCGAAAGAACCTGAGTGTATTGGGCGTCCGCAGCACCAACGGATACTATTACCCTCTTCTCTTTGTTGGCACTCTTTACCAGAACGTAGCTGAGGGAACCTACGGTATGAACGGCGCTTGTAGGAACGCTCAGCACGTTAGTGGCCTGCTTCACGATCAATGCGACTTGGGCGGACGCTCCGGCGAACAGCTGAGGTGCTTTGCTAGTCACCTTGACCCCCGAATAGAGATTCGGGTTGGCGTCGGTGATTGAAACAACTATCGGATAGCTGGCAACGCCAGAAGTTATCGTCGCTTGAGGGGTGATTTGGGTTACGGTACCGTATACCGGAGTTGTAGCTCCCGCTGGAACGATCGTAGCCTGCTCCCCGAGCTGGACTTGGGATATCTGGGCGTCACTTACCGAGCCCTGCACCTCGTAGCCACCAGGGGAACTCAGTATTATCGCCCCGGTGGGTCCGGTTGAACTTGCGGAGGCTGAAGTACCAGCCGACCCGCTTAGACCCACGGTTATATTGATCTGATCTACAACCCCGGAGATAGGCGCAACGATTTCTGCCTGGGCCAAGGAGGCCTGGTCGGTAGCTAGAGTCGCTTGATCATTGGCCACTTGCGCTTCGTCCGCCGAGATAGCTGACTGCGACTGCTGGACCGCCTGGGTGTTCTTTGCCTGAGTCGACGGTATCTGAGACTGTGCGGTCGCAAGCTGGTACTGGTCTGAGGTTACCACTTGAGTCTGAGAAGTCACCGCCGACTGTGCCTGACTGCACTCAGAAGAGGATGGATCTGCGCTACAACCACCAGATGCGATCGCTTTGTCGAGGTTCAAGGTCGTCTGGTCGGTAGCTAGTTTTTGGGTAGCGTCGGTAACTGCAAGTTGGGCTTGCGCTAATGAAACTGCGTTTTGGGCTTCGGTATCGGTGAGGGCGGTCTGAGCATTTGAAAGCGAAGTGGAAGCCGAAGACACCTGGCCTTGGGCAGCAGTGACAGCTTGTGATTCTTGCGTACAAGAAGTTGCACCGGTTCCTGTACTTCCTGAAGTGCACGCATTCAGCGCTGAGTTAGCTGCGCCTAGTGAAGCAACCGCGTTATTGTAACTAGTCTGGTCCTGAGCAATAGCTGCGTTCGCTGAATCGACCGACTGGGTATTTTTCGCCTGGGTAGCGGTCACAGACTCCTGGTCCGATGCAAGATTCTGTTGATCGGTCTGAACGGTAGCTTGCGCCGAAGTGAAAGCCTGCTGTGCGGAAACGCACTCAGACGACGAGGCGTCGGCCTGGCACCAGTTGTTCGCTATCGCTTGGTCTAAGGTCAATGTGCTCTGGTCAGTAGCTAGCTTTGCACTGTCCTGTTGCACCGTCAGCTGAGCCTGGGAAAGGCCGTCGCTGTTGGACTGTTCGGTGAGGGGTAGTGCCCCTTCGGCACTTGCGAGATTGGCCCTGGCGGCACTTAGGGTGGTCTCAGCCTGGGCGATCTGGTCGTTCAAAGTCGTGGTATCAAGGGTTGCCAAGACCGTGCCAGCTACTACTTTTTGTCCTGATATGACGTTAATCTTGCTTACAATACCAGTCGTACCAAATAGTAGACCTAAGTCGGTCTGAGGCTCGAGAGTCCCAGTAATTGAGATCTCCTGCCTAATAGTAGCCAGGCTTACGGGTTCGGTGACCAGGGCGGCACTAGACCTGGGCTTCGTCTCATAGTAGGCGTAAACGGACCCGCCGATTAAAGCAACTACCACAAGCCCGGATATGACCCGGTGACCGGCTATTCCCCTTCGGACTCGAGAAAGTCTGGAACGAACCGACCTATTGCGGGTCCCCGAAATTTCAGCTTCTCTCTCCTCGCCTGATCCGCCGAAGCCGGCTGGATATCCACCTGAATCATCAACCTGGGCCATCAAATCCTCTTGGCGAAATCGAGGTCGGCTAGCCAATTGGAGGTTAAAGCTAGCGGCAATCGCTCAGTTAGTTCGAAGGCTTTATCTACGGACAAATGGAAACTAGCTCTATTAAAAACTTCTACTTTCACGAGCCAAAGCATAGAAAAGACCCCATTAACATTGGGTGTGTCTAATGTATGAGGCCCCACACAATTGAACCCGACTCTCCACTGGATCATTAGCCTCGAAGCGATGGGGGCGATGAGGGGTGGAGAAAGAACCTTTAAGTGTGAAACCACAAGTTCTCTGCGCCCGAGGCGCCGTGACCCGTCTACTTTACGCTTCTGCTGCGACTGTCCCATTGCTATGGGGCCGACATGCAGCCGGACGCTCCTAATACCCTTCCCCGCCATTTCGTCTGATCATGGAGACGTCGTGTTGAACCCCTGTTTTGCCGTAACTTCCCACCCGATAATAATGAAGGCGGAATTATGAAACTCCTGGTAGTAGAGGATGAAAGCAAGATGTTGGAACTGCTAAGCCGTGGCCTCAGCGAAGCAGGTTTCGAGGTTGACGTCGCGTCCGATGGCGCGACTGGCCTTCAAATGGCGCTGGACAACTCCTACAATCTCATGGTCCTCGATGTCATGCTCCCTTTTATAGATGGATTCGAGGTCTGCCGTCAGATCCGAAAGCAGGGAAAGACCGCCTCTATCCTGATGCTGACCGCCAAGTACGAAATTGATAGCCGCATTTTAGGACTCGACTCTGGCGCAGATGACTATATGGTCAAGCCGTTCAGCTTTGCCGAACTACTCGCCCGACTACGTGCACTGGTTCGTCGCGGAACCCAGAATTGGCCGCGCTACATCGAAAAAAATGGGGTCAGGATAGACGTGCTGAACAGAAAAGTGAGCTACTCCTCTACCGACGTCGTCCTAACGGCAACCGAATTTGACCTCTTTAAGTGTCTATTCGAAAAGAGTGACGCCGCTATATCTCGTGCCAGAATTCTCGAGGAGGTTTGGGAGTTCCCCTTCAATGGGTCCTCCAACATCGTAGATCAGTACGTCGGGTACTTGCGAAAGAAACTGTCGCCTCTTTCAAATGTTGTAAGTATTGAAACGGTCCGAACCCTCGGCTACAGAATGGTCTTCAAACCCATCGAAAGAGGTACGAAGTGATCAGAATCACCCATAGATTCCCCTTCCCCGAGCCGGAAAGGATGCCCCCAATCCTTCGCATTCTTTCAATTCAGCCAACGGAATCGCTCGAGACCAGCCATTTACCCAAAAACCATCCACTTTGTGCTGGTGGATGTGGTCGTTTAGCCTTGGTCGTCGGTGGGGTATCGGGTTTTCAGTACGGAAAAGTGGTAATCGATTATCGAAAATACGAACGAGTGGCTCAATCAGCCACCATTGCCAAGAAGCTAGTTAGCTAAAAGATGAAGATAAGAACTCGTTTGACCCTGTTGCTCGTAGTGGCAACTTCGATCATCTTCTGTGTAAGTGCATTCTTGATGGTTCAGCTCCTAACTCGAAACCTATACGCTACCCTCGACAAGAGCCTCGTAAACCGAGTCCACTTTCTCACCACAACTCTTACCGAAAAGGAGCATGGAGTCTCCACACGGCCAACACCTCTCGACCGACCGCTCACCCTCGGAGGAACCCGAATCATTCCCTTAGTCCAACTCGTCTCTAACCAAAATCGAGTCGTTGCCAGCTTTCCAACCGGATCTAGTACTCCGCTTTTACCCTCCACCACCGTTTCACAAGCAGCTCGCCATGCCGTCTTCCTAAATGCAACTCCAAAGGGCTACTCCGGAGAATACCGTTTCCTGCTGGAACCTTCCTCATTGGAACCGAACAGGATCCTCGTCATAGCGAGGCCAATGGGCGCCGATGCCGAGACCATAGGGCGACTGAAAGAGTTTCTATGGCTAGGTTGGTTGCTGATCATGTTGCTCGCCGCCTTCGCCGGGAATATCCTCTCTAGAAAGGCATTGGCTCCCATAGAGCACATCCGACAACAGGCCGAATCCATTGATGCAGGGACTGAAAACATAGAACTGGAAATACCAAATACCGCCGATGAAGTCGAGGCACTCGGCAAAACGATGAATGCCCTTCTCCTGAGATTGCACAAGGTGTTTTCGGAGCAGCGTACTTTTTTGTCTAACGCTGCTCATGAGCTCAGAACCCCATTGGGGTCCCTCCTTCTCGAGCTGGAGTTAGCCGACCAAGCTTCAAGAACCAAGGAGGACCTGGCCGAGGCCGTAAAGGGTGCACTTTCAACGACTCAAGCTATCGCAAAGCTAACAGATGACCTCTTCCTGCTCGCAGTTCTTGACGAGCGGGGAGGAGACACCGTCCGCGAGAGTGTTGACCTGGTTGAAATCGTGTATCAATCAGCCTCGATGAGAGAGGATCTCGCCCACAAAAAGGGCATAACCATTGATGTACTTGGCCTAGATCATGCTGCGGCAAAAGTAGATCCAATGCAGATTCAGTTCGCAATCGGGAACCTACTCGACAACGCGATCAGACATTCTCCTCCTCAGGCCAGAGTGGCGGTTTCAGTTGAAGCAGTCGACGACAAGTTTCGAATATCAGTAACTGACCAGGGGGAAGGTTTCCCCCAAGACTTTCTGCCAGTAGCTTTTGACCGCTTTTCCAGGCCAGATAATGCACGCAACAGAAAGAACGGTGGAGCGGGGTTGGGCCTCGCCATGGTCAAAGCTATCGCCGAGGCACACGGAGGAAATGTCGAAATAGCAAGCGGAATTAGCCCGCCCACCACCGTGATTATTTCCATACCAGTAGTCCTCGAAGAGCCCCGAAAGGAATAGTTATGATCTAAAAACTCTCAAATTCCTCAGCACCAACGTTTGCAACAGTGTCAACCATTGCAACAGTGTCAACCATTGCAACAGTGCCAACCATTGCAACAGTGCCAACCATTGCAACAGTGCCAACCATTGCAACTTGGGTCGGTGACTTTATCGTCTAAACGATCGACCAACCTTGACGATCTCCCGCCCTAAAGGAAGGTGACCCTCGACTCCGCTTGGACCGGACGTAGTCGCCGGTCCTCACTCGCTCTACCTTCTTACTCGCCGATATTGGCCGGAATATCTGCTGGTCTTGTAATTTCAGAAATTGAGCCAATGGTTGGACTGGAACCGCCACGAAGCATAATCAGCTTCCTGATGACGGCTTGTTGGTACTTGGCGAGTTCAACTTTACAAATCGTTCTCGCTCTTGACAGCCCTATGGTTTCCAGATTACCGAAACGAGAGACAAGTAGCCTGATAGCTAAGGGCCACCTTGGTTTTCTTCTGCCGCTGACTGCAAGCTGACCGAGGCCTAGTTCCTCTTTATCTACATCAGCTAGCACTTCCCAAAAAGCCTCCCTCAAACGACTTTCATTTGGCACCTAGGCCTCGTCACCGGTTCAAAGGAGCAAATGCCAGGGCGTATTTTGCAAGTGCGCACATCAGCTAGGCCAGCTAGTCAACCAAGCAAGGTTGGGTGAGAGATCAACTAAAACTCACCTTAAAAGAGTGCAATTCCCAGAGAAGTTCCCAATGTCCCTTGGCGCAGTTCACAGAGAAGTCGGCAATGCAGTCGGCAATGCAGGGTCCGCAAGCTACCTCGATGCCGTTTGTCCATTTTTTATCTGGTGCACTTTCGCAATGGTGAAGCACCAACCGAAAATCTCCCGTGTCTAGCCGCGCATTTTTTCTTGGAAGCAGACTCTGAAAAGGTACCCGACCTCATTTTTGAAGCTGACACTATTCGACATCTTCGATAAGCATTCGACGATCTACAGATCGCGACCCAGGGGGCATTAAGCTCAATCCAGAAAGAAAAACCCAAACTATCCGAACAGATACCTACCCCTCTATCTGCTCTTTTCTTGGCTGCTTTAGGTTGCGCGGCTAATTAATTTTCCTAAGGCAACTTATCAAAAGATCCGATCATATGGCGTGGATCAATCAAGGGAGTCAACGGTCGAATGAATCTTCAACAAGCTTCATATCCATCGAATAAGCTGTGTCCGGAAAGATAAGTCTCTTACGCCTCAAGACCAGCACGATACAAAGACAACCCTTATCCGACTTCAAAAAGAGTAGATTGTGATCCAACCCGAAGCCCTAATTGACCAAAGATTGCTCGGCCTGCTAGAAATAAAACTCGCAAAATCGAGCGATTCGCCTTCGCTTAAAGATGTGGACCGCTTCGCAACTCAACCAGTAAAACCGATTACAACAGAAACCAATCTGACCTACAGATCTACTTCAGTCGACTGACAATGCGACGCCTGAACGCTCTCCAAATGAGCCTGGTCTCCAAGTTGACCGCCCTCGCGATAGCTACGATGTTGCTGGTTCTACTGTTGGACGGGATCTTTCTTGTCCAAAACGAGTCGACGGAACACGTTCTTCAGGGCCTCGCTAACCAGGGGCAGGCTAGGCTCCTCGCTATCCATGATGCCCACGACAACTTCCTAACCTGGGATAGTCAAGCAAATATGTGGGTAGGTTTAGGGGCTAATGGTGCTACTTCAAAGTTAGGTCTAAACACTCAGCTCCAGGCAAACCAGGCGAGGACCGGGTTTTATTCAAACTTAGCTCAGCTTGGACGCGACCAACTAGATTCCCAACAGCTTCACCTTCTCAGCGCTATTCGCACAGCGGCAGCGGGTTACGACCAAATTTGGACGAAAATTCAAAGACTGGACCTGACCAACCATGGTGAAGCAACTAATCTGGCCTTCGTAAGAAACCACACGGTTTCGAGTGAGGTTAGAAATAACCTCTTGTCACTCGAGGCCTCCATCAGTCAATCGAACTCCTCTGCCCAGTTAAGTTTGGTAAGTACCGTAAACACTCAAAACGACGTGGCTTTGGCAATGGATATAGTCGTCTTCGGTCTGATGCTACTTTCAATTTTTGCCATCAGGTCGTCCATGGCGCCCCTCGGAATAATTAGAGATATTCTTGGCCGGGTCACCAGTGGCAACTACTCCCTCAATGAATCTCCCCTAACTCACAAAATAGCGAGGCGAAGGGATGAACTTGGTCTGCTCTTCCAATCGAGCAAAGTGCTGGCCAATGAGCTGGAGTCAGTTTCATCCGAGAGGGAATTGCACGCTAAAAAACTTGAGTTAATTGCGAGCTTCAATGCGACACTGGCCGAAGCCGCCAACACACTGATCAGTGCTAACAGCGAGCAGGAGATGTTAGATTCCTTCTGTGAAACGCTAAGAAACAACCATTACATACTATCGGTTTCGATACTCCGCCCAAATGACCAGGGCAGCTTCGAAGAAATTGCCACTTCCGCATCTATAAGCCATCCCGAACTTACCAAAGCGTCAACTGATCCATCAAAAAAAGAAGGCAACAACAACATCGGTCGGACCTGGAGGAAGCGACGCCCAATTTGGTCTAGTTTTGGGGCGGGAGGCACGGCTGTGGCAAGTTGGCGCCGAGAAGCTAACTTGGCCGGCTACTTCAGCTGCGTCTCGCTTCCCATTGAACGGGACCACAAACCGTGGGGCATTCTCTCACTCTTTCTCGGGGAGCTGGGCCTAAGCCGATTCGATAAGGACCTACTTGAGACGATTAGTGACCTGACTGGTAGCCTCGCCCTTGGGTTCGCCAGGATGGACGCAAATGTAAGGGAATTAGAGCTTGCAGAAATCCAAAAAGTTCTCCTCGAGACGACCTTCGCCGGTATTGGCCTGGTAAATGACCGCCACTTAGTTTGGGCGAACGATCGCTTTGTTCAGATCTTCGGCTATGAAAATCCCGCCGACATCATCGGCACAGGACGAGCACCATTAGTAGATGAGCTGGATCAGGAGTTGATCGACAGGGCCTATGGCAAACTCGACGCTATCGGCTCCTCCTACGTTGCCAACCTAAGAATGAGGCGGTTGGATGGGGAGGAAATAATCTGCGACCTTGCCTTCGGAAAAATACATAGACAAGATAGCGTCCACAGCGTCGTATGGACCATCCAGGATGTGACAGAGAGAAGGCGGCTTGAGAACCAGCTTCAGTACCAGGCCGAACATGACTTTCTAACTGGGATTCCCAACAGAAGGGCTATGGAGGAACAGGTAAGGGGAGCGATTGAGAGGTCAAAGAGGGCTGGGTCCGTATGCGTCCTTGGGGTAATCGACCTCGACGACTTCAAGCTGGTCAATGACCGACTAGGCCACTCCGCAGGTGATTCCATTTTGACCCATTTTGCCGAGAGGATAAAAGGGCACCTAAGGTCGCCAGACTTCTTCGCTCGACTCGGAGGCGACGAATTCGTCCTGGTTCTTGAGGATTATGACGACTTGACAGTTTTTCGGCACCTAAAACGAACCTTCTCGAGACTCCATAAGTTGGTAGAAGAGCCATTCAGGCTCGAAAATGGCATCGAGGTCTTCCAGGACATGTCAATGGGGGTAGCCTTGTACCCCAAGGACGCAGAAAACCCCGACGATCTCCTACGGGTCGCCGACGCTGCCTTGTACAACATAAAACTTGACAAAATAAATCGGCTCGATTGGTGGGGATTTGGCGCCAGACTCGACCCAGAACCAGACCTATATGAATCTCAATCCGATGCGTACTCTGAGCAAAGCCGGGCCATCCTCGCTACCACCAAAGTCTTCCTATCCGAGGTCAGCCAGCGATTCGCAGATGAATTTATAGTTCTGTTGGGCCGAGATCTCCATGCAAGCTCGGCAATGTCGGCATTCCCTAACGACGGATCCATCCACTTCGCCAAACAAATCGCGTCTCACTTGGATTTTCTCTTTGCTGCCGACGCTACCTTTGCAAGTAGACGTGAGCGCAGTTTCAAAGTCGGCGAAACCCACGGATTAGTTGGAGTAGAGGGCACGCTGCTCACCCACGCCGTGACACTATTTCGTCGCGTTCTTAGCGAACACATCAATCGAGGTCCTCTCTCTCCACGACAGAAACATCATTTGCGTGCGATAGCTGAAGTTCGCCTACAGGATGACCTAGAAGCCCAACTAAGGGCGATGGACAACCTTAAAGAGCGATACTCCAACGTAGTTACTACGCCACTACCTGACGCCAAGTTACGATGGGCGGATCTAGTGAAACGTGAGACGGATAGCCTCTCCGAGCTACCAGGCGTGAACTTGGTAATGATGCTTCGGCTCGACAATCAAAAGGCCTTCACGATAGAGAAAACTGCTGGAATTCTTTCCGCTGAAGCGGAGGCGGCACTTTCACGCATCGGAATACAGATGACCAATGAAGCCCCCGCGGATGCTCCACCCTCGGCGGCCCAATGGCGTGGACCTTCAATCAGGGCCTGGGAGCAAGCGACGATCTTCAGCTCGGGGAATTTTGGCAATGATCCCGAATCCAAGGTCTGGGGAGAATTTGCAAAACCATTTGGCATAAGGTCAATTCTTTCCATACCGATACTGGATTCGATCGGGCGACCGGTAGCGGGGGTAGTCCTGTTCGGCACGCAACCAAACCAGTTTGAATCGCATTGGATGAAACAGTTCGCAACTGGAGTCGGAAATCGCTTTAATGAGCTTTGGAGGAGTCGATCCTTAGGCGTTGGCGAAAAGGTGCTTTCGCCAGCTACCGCCAACTACTACAGAGAGAGCCTGTTCAGTGGTGGATTCACGGTATTCGTTCAACCGATAATCGACCTCAGTAGAGGAGAGGTGGTGTCCGTCGAAGCCCTGGCCCGACTTCAACTGCCAGGTGGGCAAATCATACTTCCCGGGGACTTTCTGCCCCTCCTCGGTGAACTCGAGATGGAACAGCTTTTTCGATTGGCACTTGATCGCTCCCTCTCCCACCTCGCAAAATGGGATAGGTCCGGGGTTCGGCTCAAGATCTCGGTAAACCTCTCACCAACTACTCTTCTGGCTCCCGATTGCGCCAACACAATTTTATCTGCGTTGCAAAGGTGGTCGATAGACCGGTCACGACTCACAATCGAGCTACTGGAAAGCGAGAAGTTGGATCGCCAAGCGAGGGACGCTGCGATTTCAAGACTGACGGAGATCGGAATTGAACTGGCGATGGACGACCTTGGTGAGGGTTACAGCGGTCTGAGGAGAATGTCTGAAGTTCCATTTAGCACGATCAAAATCGATCGCAGTCTAATGGCTAGTTTGATACCTCGTCCAATACAGACGATGGTAGTTATTGACACCCTAAATTCTATGAGCGGTTCATTGGGGAAAAAGGTTGTGCTCGAGGGTCTTGAGACCGAGGCACACCTAGAGATGGCGACGAGGCTTGGCATCCCATTCGGACAAGGATTCGGTATCGCCAAGCCAATGCCCGCTGACGATCTTCTAAATTGGATCGAGGGATTCAAGTTTGAATCAGACCCAATGCAAGTCAAGACCTACCTTGGTGGACTCGCCCATCATTGGAAATCGGGGCACGATGGTCCGCTGGAAAGCTGCCCTATTGCAATCTTGCTCGCAACTAAAGAGAATGTTCCGGTCGAGATCATACGAGCTCATGCGGAGTTGCATTCGCAGGCCACTCCAGATGGATCGGCGACAGAACTCTCAGAATGGTTACAAAGGGCGATCCAACAAGAGCTTTAAGCTGGTCTCGATCGTCAATTCACGCCGAGGCGATCTCTGCTGAATGCCCGTTGTGCGCTTACGAACCTCGACTAGTCCGATCGACTTCACTTTGCACTAAAAGCAGCTTGTAGCTTCTATTCCACAGCTTCGAACTTCTGAGGAAATGCCAACTCAGTTTCTCCCGACTCAATGCTGGCGGAAAATCTAACGGCCATTATTTCAACTGCCTCCGGGTTCTGGTCAATAAGTAGAAATTTTCGATTGAGTCCTTGGGCGGCCGCTCCCAAGGATCCACTACCGGCGAAAAAGTCGAGCACCCAGTCCCCCGCTTGCGTACTAGCTTGCACCATGCGCCTGAGGATCCCAACCGGCTTTTGCGTAGCGTACCCCGTCTTCTCTCTTCCCGTTGGGGAGACGATAGTGTGCCACCAAACATCTGTCGGTAATTTTCCCGCAGCGGCCTTCTCGGGGGTCACTAACCCAGGAGCCATATAAGGCTCCCGATCTACCTCATCCGAATTGAAGTAGTAGTGACGAGGGTCTTTTACGTAGACCAAAATATTGTCGTGCTTGGCAGGCCAGCGGCTCTTGGACCTTGCTCCGTAGTCATAGGCCCAGATTATCTCGTTGAGAAAAGAGTCACGTCCAAAAAGGACGTCGAGCATAACCTTTGCGTAATGGACCTCACGATAATCCAGGTGGAGATAGAGTGTGCCATCCGGTTTTAGCAGGCGATATGCATGAACTAGCCGAGGCTCCAAAAACGCCCAGTAGTCATCAAATGAGTCGTCATATGAAGAGAGCCTCCCTCTTATGGTGTCGTATCCCTGACCTTTGAACCCAATCCTCTCTCCGGTCTCCGAACGTACGGTCTTCAGGCTCTGCCGACTCTGGACCCGCCCGGTGTTGAATGGCGGATCAATATATATCATTCTGAAACTGGAATCTGGTAGCAGAGGCAGAACGCTGAGGTTATCGTCCAAAACCACCTGATTCGGATCGGACGTAGTCCAGTTGTCGTAGCTCATTTGACTCATACTACCTCAGGGTGCGGCCGTGCTTTTCCAGGGGCGCCATCGGTCGACCCTACTCTGAAAGTAACCGCAACAGAGAAGCACATTCGCCCCAACGTGCAACAGGAACGGCGAGATGTTAGACAGCAGTCAGCAATTTCACATTATGAGCTTCCAAGTACCATTTGACCAAACAAGTACTACTTGTTTTCTAGATATCTTCTCGCATCGCTATCCGATCAACGGACCAACGCTGCTAGATAAAGGGTCCAGCTTCTACCAAATTCCCCAAAGTTGCCAGTTTGGAGGTACGCCACTCAGCCTTTCACAAGGGTGGCTTGCGGCAAAAGTCCTACTCATCACGGAGACCTAAATTCCTGGGCCTGACGCCAATGCGTCAAACGCCCAATAGCTATCGTGGAATAATCCTATTGATCAGCTTGTAAATAAGCCGCCAACCCAGCATTGCCAGTAAAAAAATTCCCACGGAAACCAGCACGAATGGTATCGCACTTCCCTGGCCAACGATCAGTCTTACTAGTTGGCCAACCAAAGCGGCTGTCATAGAGATGACTGCCCCTGTTGGCCATATACGTAAAAAATACTCCATGGAATTCTTCCAGGGCCTATTTATAACCCAAGCCACGACTAGACCAGCGAAAAACGGTGCCGCAGTTTTAACCAATCCACCAAAAGACTCTTTGTGGCCATGGACCGACCTTCCGATGACGACAAAGATGACTACAACCAGTAGATCCAAAAGGCCAACTATGTATTTGCGCACCGCAGTAATCTACTGCACTAAGCAGGAATAGTCGTAACCCGCCACATTAGAGAGGGCGAACAAAACTAATCTTGACAACCCTAAGCAGACCAATAGGTCTCCAGATGGAACTATTTTATCAACCGCCCAAGCGAGCGAACGGGACTCCGAGGTGGCATTTGCCATACCGAGAGTGAATTAGTTAACGGACATCGCTTAGAAGATAAACTCAAAGGCGATATCCGGCAATCGATCTAATCGGTGGGTTCATTCGGAAAGTGCTATTTGGAAATTTTAGATTAACTTTCCTTACACAGAACTCCGGAATCTTCGAGCTTCCTTAGTCATAATGGCTGCTAGACACTACTTCTCCTCAAAAGTACCCGAATAGCGCAGATCATTGACACTTACCTTCCACCGAAGTACTTTGAAATAATACCGAAATCGGCATTGCCGGATCGGACAGGGGGGAGTCAAAATATGCAGGTTCCTGCGCCCTTTGATTACAAGAGGGCTTCGACATTAGCTGAGGCCATTGCACTGTTGCGAGAGTGCGGGCCGGATTCTCGAGTTATAGCTGGAGGTCATAGCCTCCTACCTATGATGAAGCTTCGTCTGGCTCGTCCTGAAGTGCTCATCGACATCAACCACCTCGGCGAGCTCGACTACATCAAGGTCGATGGCAACACTTTGAAGATTGGAGCGATGGTCAGACACGTAACACTTCAGAAGTCACACCTAGCCGCAGAGTATTATCCGATATTCGCCGAGGCAGAAGAGCAGATTGCCGACCCTCTGGTCAGAAATCGAGGAACAGTCGGTGGGTCATTATGTCAAGCGGACCCTGCGGAGGACCTTTCTGCGGTATTCTCAGCCCTTAAGGCAGACATAATCATCGCCGGCGGCTCTGGAACGAGAAGATTGCCAATATCTGAGTTCCACACCGGTCCGTATACCACGGCCCTCAATCCCGACGAGATACTCACAGAAATCGACGTCCCACTCAGGTCAAACACCGGCAGCGCTTATGAAAAAGTCGAGCGAAGGGTTGGCGATTGGGCGA
>JAKBHQ010000493.1 GCA_021836665.1 Thermoplasmata archaeon | reverse complement strand
CTTGAAACTTTACGAGGAGCTGGGATTCAAGATAGACCATCTTGATCGGGCCTACACTGCGGATATCTCATCGAGTGAACCGATCTGCAGCTCGTAGCGTTGACTCAATGGCGCCACCCAAGTGGCGGACCTTTGCTGGGTCGCTACGCATTAAGCAATTTGGCTCAACCAACCCAAATGCAGCGTAGACACTAACATAGTTGTGGAGAATTTTGGCCAAACAACTTGCAGCTCGGAATGACTCCGACGATCAATTCGCCCTCGAAAGTGTGACTATCACACTTCGGGTCCATTAGTGCGACCCCTTTTAATCTCGTAGACAGCTTCCAACTGGGCCAAAGTCTTCACCGCTTCGAGCAACCTGACACCCTCTTCGGCCGATGGCGCTTGGTGCATGATTGGACCATAAAAAGCAGATCCACCCGACGCAAAAGTCAAGATTGGAGATCCCACATCAGGACCGGCCAAAGAAAATGCAAAATCGTGGTAACGAGCAATCTCTTCGTCCATCTTCGGGTCATCGGTAAAGCGAGCGTAATCCTCCAAATCCGGCTCCGCCAATATACCCTTGAGGGCTAATTCAAGGTCCTCCGCTTTATTGACAAACCAGGCCTGCCCAAGGCGTGTGTAGAAGCTAGCTACCTTAGCTCTTTCACCATCCAGAAGGAGCGCAGCGATGACCCGCAGGGCCTTAGTCGAAGCCGCCAACTTCACCCTGTTCTCGGCCGGCAGTTCTTTATCACGGTTCAGCCGCGAAAGGCTGAATGGCTTCCATTCAACACTTACCTTTCCCTGCTCAACTAGGTTATTTAGCCACCGTGAAGTAACCCAAGTCCAGATGCAGGCCGGATCAAAATAAAAGGTAATCGCATCAACTGATTCATTGGTCTCGCTTAGAGTCACAGACTTATCCGCCATTGGTGCTAGCCTCCGTTTCGTAGGCAAAATCTCTGCCCGTCGTCTTGAGTTAAGAAGTTCTTTGAACTAATCCTGTATACCCTATAGAGTATCCGCAATTATGAAAAGCCGGTCATCTTTACAAAATGCTTAGACGGTATGACCTACGAGCATTCCGACGAGATAAGTAACTCCAGCGGCAATGGAAGACAAAAGTACCTGTCTGGCGGCGCTCTTGAAAATCGAGCGACCTGTAAAGATGGCTAAGGCACCTCCGACTAACACTGAGGCGACAAACGACACTCCAATTGAGATCCACACTGCCACCGAACCGGCCACAAAAAACCAGGCGAATAGGGGGATTATGGCGCCGAGAGCAAAAGCCAAAAACGACGATAGTGCTGCTTGGATAGGAGACCCTATTGAGTCTGGATGGACACCCAGCTCCTCCATCGAGTGGATCGAAAGCGCTACTTTCGGGTCTGCCATAAGTATCTTCGAGATCTGTTCAGCAAGTTCTCGCGGAACGCCCCTACTTTCATACAGCCGCGTCAATTCTCTTGTCTCGGATTCGGGGCGCTTGGCTATCTCCTCGGCCTCTATGGTTATCTCGCGCTCAAAAAGCTCTCTTTGGGCACGCATCGAAACGTATTCGCCCAAAGCCATCGAGAAAGATCCGGCTACAAGTCCGGCCAAGCCGGCTAAACGAACGAACCCACCCGTGGGATGTGCTCCGGCGACTCCGAGGATTAAAGATACATTTGTTACCAGGCCATCTGAGACACCGAACACCGCCGCCCTCGCTGCACCTCCGGTTATGTCTCGATGCTCGCCGTGCCCCATGATCTCGGTACCGCCGGTATCGCCGCCAGCCGCTTTGGAGGCGCGCTCATCCGTATTACGATTTAAAAAACCAGTTACCCCGAAACGAGCCGCGCTCATGAATAATACCCTACCCCTATATCAGTCAGTCTTTGACGTCGAATACGACCAGTGGTCAAAACTACTCGAAGACCAGCCCGATTATAGGATTAAACAGGTCTGGGAAGGCCTCTATAGGGGCTTCACTTTGCCGCATGAACTGACTTCACTGCCAAAAGCTCTTCGGGAGATACTCAGTGAACTCTCGCCCAAAGCGTTGGAGGTGGTATCAGAGCTCAAGTCCGACAACATGACAACGATTAAGTGGCTGTTGGGGTTGCATGACTCCAATCAAATAGAAACCGTTCTGATGCGCTACAGCCGGCGAGACACTGTGTGCGTCTCCACGCAGGTTGGCTGCGCAATGGGGTGTGGCTTCTGCGCAACTGGTCAGGCTGGATTTTTTAGGCAGCTGAGCTCGGGGGAGATCATCGAACAGGTCTTTATCGCCTCCCGGCGACTCAGGGCACTAGGAGCAAACCAAAGAGTATCGAACGTGGTATTTATGGGCATGGGTGAGCCACTCGCAAACTTTACCGCTTTGATAAGGGCTATCGACTTGATGAACCGTGAATTCGCCATCGGAGCAAGAAGCTTCACCGTGTCGACAGTCGGAATTGCTCCGGGTATTCGTCGTCTGGCTGAAGTTCCAATCCAAGTAAACCTCGCTGTATCCTTGCATGCCGCAAATGACGCTCTGCGTTCAAGCCTGCTTCCGATCAACAAAAGCTATCCAATCTCGGTTTTGATGGAAGCAATCAACGATTACAGAATCGCCACCAACCGCCGCGTGAGCTTTGAATGGGCGCTGATGGACTCCGTAAATGATTCAGACCAGGACGCAAAAGAACTGGCGGGGCTGGCTTTAGAAGTAGGGGCCCACATAAATCTCATACCACTGAATTCAACACCTGGATGGCCAGCCTCAGGTAGCAGCCTCGTGAGGGTTCATGAGTTCGCCAACCTCTTGGAAAGTCTGGGTTGCAACGTTACAATCCGAAGCACCAGGGGCGCTGAGATTGCCGCTGCTTGCGGCCAGCTTGCTAACAGAAAACACGTTGTTGGAAAAGCGAGACGGCTTCCGGGTAGCGTCACAGCATTTTCTGATCTATCTGTGCCAAAATAAGCATGTGTTTAGTGGTTGCGTGGTTAACTTTTTGTGAAATTGGTTGACCTTGCTACCTTTAGCTCTAGTTTCGACCAGCTTGAGCAGTATGATCAGCCCGGAGCTGGTATAGAAAACGTTCTAAGGAGTTCTTTTTAGTGGATCGCAAATGGCTCAATAAGTCTCAACCGCAAGCCCTCCAGTATGGCGTAATGCTGCTGTATGTAACTGCTGCATTCGACTTGTTAAATGGAGTATTAGGGGGATTTGACCTTCTACTGCTAATTTTGACCGTTCTATGCGTTGCTGGTGCCATGGGAACTGCCAACGATAGGAAGTGGGGGTACTACACGGCCGTCACCGCAGCGGTACTTCCCCTCGCTTACTTGATCTTTTACACTGTCCAGTATGGCTTCTCCGTGCTCGCCGCAGTCGGAATATTCAATCTATTTTTTGAAGTCGCTCTAGCAGTAGCGCTACTCGCGCCATCTAGCAGAGAATATCAAAAAATATGGTTCCAATAGCCTTAGCTGCGAACGCAAGATAGCGTAATGATGGTAGAACTTTTACTATGGCACAACAAATTGACGGCATTGCCGGATTAAAATCGAAGGTTGGCGAGCACATTGGGTACTCTGATTGGCATCAAATTACCCAGGAGCAGATAAATCTATTCGCCGATGCTACTGGCGATCACCAGTGGATTCACGTCGATCCAGAAAGGGCCGCTTCGGGACCTTTTGGCACGACGATTGCGCACGGTTACCTAACTATGAGTCTGATACCAATGTTATTGGAGCAAGTACTATCGGTGAGCGGCGTATCGATGGCGATCAACTATGGCGCGAACAAGGTCCGGTTCCCGTCTCCGGTCCCTTCTGGATCCAAAGTGCGTCTTGGCGCCACCCTGGCAGGGGTCGAAGAGATCCAGGGCGGAGCCCAATCTTTAGTTGATATCACCATAGAGGCGGAAGGTTCGACTAAACCCTCCCTCGCTACTCAAATAGTGTTTCGATACTACGAATAAAAGTTTCTTCGGCGCTTAGGCGCCGTAGAGAACCGACGTGCACAGTGAGAGGATAATTAGCTAAAGATTGCGATGGACCTCGAACAAAAGACAATAGATGGTCTTTGGAATTCGCTCAAGATCACCGCTCGGGCGTCGACTTTGGACAAAGAAAGTAAAGTGCTCAAGGAGATAGATCCCGAATCTACTCCAACGGCCTTTTCCAAGGAGCAGTGTCTCCTTGAGACTGAGTCGCTTCGTTTAGAACTGGGCATCCTTCAGGAGAAGCTGCATGCCCAGGCGAAGTCCTCAGTACTTTTAGTTCTCCAAGGCCTTGATACTGCGGGGAAAGACGGCACCATTAGGCGAGTGTTCGATGGCATCAATCCGCAAGGCGTAACAGTTTGCGGATTCAAAGCCCCAACGCCCCTTGAGCTATCGCACGATTTTCTGTGGCGAATTCACTCCAAAAGTCCAGCAAACGGCATGATTACTATTTTCAATAGATCTCATTATGAAGATCTCATTGTTCCCCTTGCCTATGGAAGGCTTTCGCAAGAAGTTTTGGAGCAACGAGTTCGTTCGATTGAGGAATTCGAAGCAAATCTTGAAAATAATGGCACTCGGATCCTGCGGGTATTTTTGCATATTTCCTTTGAGGAACAGGCCGAAAGGCTACTGTCCCGGATCGATGTCGAAAAAAAGCATTGGAAATTTTCCGAGGCCGACCTAGAAACGCGCAGTCACTGGCCTGAATTTCACAAAGCATATAGCGCAGTAGTTTCGCGTACTTCAGACCACCATCGGCCCTGGCACGTCGTCCCAGCAAACCACAAGTGGTATCGCGACTGGGCGGTGATGTCATTGGTCGTCAGATTGTTGAGGGAGATAGCTCCTGAATACCCCGAGGTAACCCTTCCAGATGTAGAAGGCTTGAGGCTAGAGCTACTTGAAGCCATTGGAAAGAGTAAGAAACATGGCGACGGTAAGAATGGAAACTCTTACTCCAAGTAGACCAGAACTAAGCCCCGAAGGAAAATAATCGGTCGTGTCCTAGGCTTTACATAGATGGTTCTCGCACTTGCATCGGCTTCAATACTATTTAGGGACTTTCTGGAGGGCTTGTTCGTAGTTGCGATCGGGTCTATGCTGATTCACGCTGCATTTCGGCTCGTGACCGGAAGAACTAAGCCCTACCGCTGCCCAGAGTGCAATAAATTGACCTCAAGGGGATACGCTAATTGTCGTCATTGCGGATCCTCTATTACGGATTAGCTTGAGGGTTCTAGTTGGTACTCCTGCCAAAAACTACTTAGGTCCGGCTCGCCAGCAGCGATAATCTCGCCTAAAGTCAGGGTTGTGAGCCGAAACCGTGTAGAACTCCCATATTGTGAGTTCTAACTCCTATAATTATACCTGTGACTCAGAGCGACTACCGGAAGACAACGTTTGAATCGCCAGTAGAGTCAAGCGAGTCT
>JAKBHQ010000020.1 GCA_021836665.1 Thermoplasmata archaeon | reverse complement strand
GGAGAACTTCCCACCATTTCTCCGGTGGCCACACCGGCCTCATCCTCGACATGTATCATGCGGTCGCCACCACGCAACCAAGACGTCACCGCCGCAATTAAGCAGAGCGCCACTGCGAGGGCAAAGGCGATGACTAGACCATGTTTGAAAGGACCTGAAATTAGTGAAGGAAAGAACGAATGCCCGTAGAGGTGGACTAACTGCGCGTGCGGTATCGACTTGGCGGCCGATCCTAAGAGCAGTTGGAGTGGGTTATATCCCAGGAATGCGGCGAAAATAGACGCTACGGCTGGTACTTCAGAAATACGAATCGCCGCCGGTCTAGGAACTCCATTGGCCATCAATCCATTCAACAAGTGATGAGGTAGAGAAGTGGACAGACCAGCAATCAATAGTGAGAAGAATATCCCCACCGAAAGCACCTGGCC
The DNA here is from genome assembly GCA_021836665.1 of Thermoplasmata archaeon. The sequence goes on along the minus strand of JAKBHQ010000020.1, from coordinate 4,981 downwards.
GGTATTTATGAACGTCGCCATAACACCTGAAGCGGCACCTCGGTCCGTCGGTTTCACGGAACTCATCACCGCCGACGTATTTGGTGCCGCAAACAGTCCGAAACCTACTCCATTCAGAAAGATTATGACGGCGAAGTATGGATAGGCGAAGTTGACCGGAAGCAGTACGAGACTGATAAACGATGCCGCAGCAACGAGCATCCCGAGTGTAGAGAAATACCTAGCACCGTAACGGTCGGAGAGGTGACCGGAAATCGGCCCCGCTAGCAGAAAACCGAAGGTCAGTGGGAGCAGATATATACCAGCCCAAAGCGGAGTTTGCGAGAAGTTATATCCTCGGAGGGGAAGCCAGATTCCCTGGAGCCAGAGTATAAGCATGAACTGGAGCCCGCCTCTGCCCATAGCCGAAAGTAGGTTAGAGAAGGCACCCGCCGAAAATGCCCTATTCAGAAAGAGCCGCGGATTGAGCATCGGATGGTCAGACTTGGTCTCGTAGATTAGAAAAACAACAAGTAGGATTATCCCGGCGATTAGTTCGGCATCGACATACGGAGCTCGCCAGGACATCGATGCGCTTCCATGGGGTTGCACTCCATAGGTGATAGCTATCAGAATCAGAACTAGAGACAATCCAAAAAGCCCGCCCCCCACGAGATCGACCTTCGACTTCAATCTCGTCGACTGGTCCCTCAACATGAAATACGCCCAGACGGTCCCGATGATTCCGAAGGGGACCGAGACCCAAAACACCAGTCTCCAGTCCAGGTCGGCCAACAATCCACCTGCGATTAGACCGATAAAACTTCCCGCCAAACCGGCGACCTGGTTTATTCCCAGGGCCGCCCCTCTCCTTGTTGATGGGAATGCATCGGTAATGATCGCAGTAGAATTTGCGAAAATTAACGCTCCGCCAATTCCCTGTACGACCCTGAGAATAATGAGCTCCATGGCTCCCGAACCGCCCTTGCCCGGGAGAAGGGCCAAGGCGGCTGACGCAACGGTGAAGACCAAAAAGCCTAAGTTGTAGAGCCTTACTCGTCCAAGGATGTCGCCTAACCGACCAAACGCGACCACCAGGATCGCTGCGGCTACCTGAAAGCCGAGCAGTGTCCAAAGTAGATAGCCGACATTTCCCGGAGCCAATGGTTGCAGGTCAATACCCTTAAAGACCGCAGGAAGCGAAATAATAAGGATAGACGTGTTCAAAAATGCCATGAAACTGCCGAGGGTTGTATTCGAAAGCACGATGTAGCGGTATGTAACCGGGTTATCGCGCAACTCGGTCAGCTTCGATGAAATAGTCAAGTAGGGCCCCTAAAAGCTAGGTCGACTTCTGCGAGGAACCTAGACAAACCGATTACGGATGGGTTCCACGCCAGATAAAAATCCTACAGCTCAAATTATTTTTTGTTGCTTAATGCAATCAAATCCGCCTCCAAGAAGCCCAACTTTTTAATTACCTTACGCTCCAGTTGACAAATGAAACATTTGTAGTAAGAATTAGCTAGCACGGTCGCCATAGGGAGGGTAGGGGCGGATGGAATTGGCGGAAGAACTCACATACCCATCGCACCGAGGTAACCAACAACTACTGGACGTCTCTTTAAGCAGGACGATTGACCTGCGTTCACTTGAAGATCGAGTATCCGATAAATGTAGGTCCAGGAATTTGGATCCAGGCAATGCAGACTCCGCAGACGAAATCTTCGAAGTAATTCGACAGGAGGTAGTGTCCAATCGCAGCAAATCTGTAGGTTCCGTGGAAGCAAACTCGGCGGAGAAGATATTCCGATCGATCTGCGGCCTCGGACCGATCGATGCTGCGATGCGTGACCCTCAAGTCTGGGAAATCATAATTAATGCGCCCGATGCAATCTTCGTCCGGCGCCACTTCGGAGCGACAGAGAAACTGTCAGAATCCTTTTACGACGACGACCACCTTAATCGCACCGTCTCCAGGCTGCTCGAGCGGAGCATTGGATCCCACAGAAAGCTCGATCCGGTTGCCGGACTTCAGGACGCACAACTACCCGATGGATCCAGGGTCCACATTGTCCATCCTGAACTCACTAAATCCGCCCACCTATGCGTCAATATTCGCAAGTTCACCGGTCTCACAAATCGTTCACTCTCTCAGTTAGTCCACAAAGCGATGCTAAGTTCACCGAGTGCCGCACTTCTTGTCGCTGCGATTAGATCGAATGCCACCATCATTGTTGCAGGACCTCCCGGTGCGGGGAAAACTACCCTCCTAGGCTGTCTGGCTAGCGAACTAGACCCTTCGACCCGTGTCGTAATTGCTGAGGAAGTTCCAGAGACGAACATAAGTCTGTCAAACGTTGCTCACCTGCAATCGAGGCCGGAGCGGCAGGACCGTCCCGAAATTGATCTAAGGCGACTAGTGGCTGGCTTTTTGCGAATGGCCCCGGACATAGCAATAGTGGGCGAGGTCAGGGACCGTGAGTCCCTTCCCTTCCTCTTGACGACATCATCTGGAGTCCAGGGCATGACTACGATTCATGCCTCCTCGGCCAGGCAGGCTCTTTCAAGACTTGGCGTCATGGCCCAACTAAATGGCATCAATCTCGCTCCACAAGCACTCTGCGCTCTCGTATCGGATGCGGTCGACATTGTAGCCTACGTTCAGCGCATAAATTCTGTTCCGAAAATTACCGAGATCATTGCCGTCGAGGACCCCCAGACCAAGGAATCGTCGGGCTTTACTACCACGTCGATGATAAAGCTTACTCCGCCAGACGACCTCCCATATTCAAGTGGTCCGGTCCCCCACCGCTTACGGACCAGGCTAGCCGAACACGGTTATGACCTGGGAGAACTTCTCGCTAACTGCAGCAAAGACCCATTCGCCAGTAGCTAGCTTGCCAATCCTCCGACACCTTATGGCTGATGCCGGGAGTCGGAGGCTAAGCCCTACAAACCAGCCTGTTTAAAAGATCAAGGACCTTAAAGGAGTTGGAGCAGCTTGCATAGAGACAAAACGGCCTACGAGCAGATGCCTTGTCAGCCCGATACTTTGAAATCTACTTCCACCGACAGACCTACAAGTAAAGAATCGGCAAAAAACGCTGGTCGGTTTGATTCGGCGGAGATCGCACAATTCAATCCAGTGTCGACTCGAGAGTTGTTGCCCTACTCCCAAAAGGAACTCTTTGACGCTCAGAGAGAAAGCCAGCGGTCAATCAACTCGGAACTCCATTCGAAGTCGCCAATCACCAGATTATCGAGGCCGACCTTTGTGGCGGCACCGTTGGAAAACAGCACGGCGCAATCCGTAAAACCCAAATCCCAGCCGAACAACGAAAAGGGATGTTTACTCATCGATGGACCGGCCCTTCCAGAATCCAATGGTCCAGAATCCAATGGTCCAGAATCCAATGGACGCATCGACTGGAAACGCATCCGGCCCGCTACCACCCAGCCCCGCAGGCTTAGAATCTTCTTCCTTGCCGACTGGTGGACTTCAAACTCGTATTTTTCCAAAAAGTTGCGGCGTTGCTTCACGTTCAAGGAGTGGTCTCGCACTCGGCCGCCATGCGCCGTGATACCTGGCACCTTGGCGATCCAAAAAGGCGCCTTCCCGATACCGCAGCTACCGCCGATGCGTTCCATGCCCCGGGTGTTGGGTCTGAAGGATTTTGCGTGAAACCTCCGAATTGGCAAGAGTGAGTGAACCTAAGAAGGAGCTTCGCTGTAGATAAGAAAGGAGATACCGTGCAAGCAAAGAGCTGCCGGGACACCGACCGGTTACGGCATTGTAATAGCCGGGATTACAAAAAGGCAAAGGGGGTCGCGCCAGCGGTCCGATTAGAAATACCCCATCTTGCGGTTGAAGACGACGGTCGATCGACCAACACCTATTTCCGATGAAACTAAGACCTATTATCTGGATCCTATGCTCGGCGGCGGCCCTACTCGGGTCGGTGGTCGTCACGAAAGTGGCAGTCCCATTTATTTCGAAACGACCCTCAAAGCAGATGAGCATCAAGGCCCTGCGAATGGCTTCCGATCGGGAAACCAAACGCTACTTAGCGATACTAGCCCTTGGATCCCTGCTAACAATGTTGGCAACTGGGTCCTGGTTGCTTGCTTCTCTCGGAGGATTATTTGGCGTCCTACTTAACTACTTAACCCGACAGTCGGAATCCTCCGCTATCCATGATCAACTACTCGAGGGCTGGCCCAACGTAATCGACGAGGTGCGGATCCGGGTATGTACCCTCGGCGAAGCGATCCCCCATGCACTCTTTTCAGCGGCCCAAAGCTTTGGCGAAAAGGCTTCGAGTGTTTTTGAGCGTAGCCGCATTGCCTGGAATTTGACCGGAGACTTCTACCTTGTGTGCAAGCAAATCGCCGACGAACTCGCCGATCAGCGGAGCACCGCCGTCCTCCAGACCATGGTACTTCTCCATGAGCTAGCTTCAACTTCAACTGAGTCACGCCTAAAGCGACTTAGAGAAGATCGGTCTTGGGACCTAGCGGCGGCTAAAGAAGCGAATGCATCGATGGCCGGGGCGATATTTGCGCGGCGATTTGTTCTTGTAGTGCCGATCGGAATGGCCCTAGCGGGGGCGGCCATAGGTGGGGGAAGACAGAGTTTCCAAACTCCGGTTGGGATAACGCTGAGCGCAGTCGCCCTTGGTCTTTTGCTATTGTGCTGGATTTGGTCTACTCACCTCATTGGGTTACCAAAGGCCAGAAACAGACGTTTCGAAGAGATCGAAGCAGCGCCAACTCCCCCATGCAGCAAGAAACTCCTTGATCGAATCAGCTCACCATGGGGTCGATAATGGAATACAGCCTCGTAAGAACACTTTCGATTGCTGGATGTCTCGCCGGTTCCATACTCCTCCTTTCACAGGTGAAGGCATTGACCAAACGGTCAAGATACGAAAGAGTCGCCGAGTTCTTCCTACCTAACACGCCGTCAAGCCAAGATCCGATTACTCATCTAAAGAACTAC
>JAKBHQ010000190.1 GCA_021836665.1 Thermoplasmata archaeon | reverse complement strand
AGTTGCTCAGCCGTGGCCGTACCATTTAGAACTTGATCGAAGAAGGACGAATTCAAGCGGACCTTTAAAAGAGCTACATCGGGGGCGCCGTCGACCTTGTCGACTACTTTGATTTCTTTGGGTGAAACCTTGATCCACCAACGCGGATAATCGACCGGAGTCCTGTCCTCGCTAGGGCTCTTCCGATTTTGCCCTGTCTCGGCGGCGCCTATTTCGATAATGAAGGACTCTGCAACTGCCAGGGACTCAGGTGCGACCTTGTCTAAAGCCGTCCTGAGCCTAGCAATCATTAATGCGGATTGATCAGACACGGTCATAGAGGATAGCCCTCTTGACCTCCTCTATCGCCTGAGTAACTTTGATGCCCCTTGGGCAAGCCTCTGTGCAGTTGAAGGAAGTTTTGCATCTGAATACTCCGGACTTCTGATTCAGAATATCCAACCTTTCTTGAGCTCCATCGTCCCTAGAGTCGAAGATGAACCTGTGGGCACTGACGATCGCTGCCGGACCTACATATTCTGAATTAGCCCAGTAGATAGGGCATGAGGTAGTACAGCATGCGCACAAAATGCACTTAGTAGTGTCGTCGAAGCGGTCCCGGTCTTCCTGGGTTTGGAGTCTCTCTTTGTACCCAGGGTCGTCGTGGGCTATCAGGTAGGGCATTACCGAACGGTGTTGAGCGAAAAATGGCTCCATGTCGACTACCAGGTCCTTGATTACTTCTAGACCTCTGATCGGCTCAATAGTGAGATCAGTTCCAATGTTTTTGATTAGGTTGATACAGGCGAGCTTATTCTCACCATTGATTACCATGGCGTCAGAACCGCAGACCCCATGGGCGCAGCTTCGCCTGAAGGTAAGGGTGCCGTCTTGGGTCCACTTGACAAGGTGAAGAGCATCGAGAACTCGATCTCCCGGACTCATTTCAACCTCAAACTCCTGCCAGCGGGGGCGGGTATCTGTTTCGGGGTCGTATCTCTTGATCCTTAGATGCACTCGGACGAGTTCTTTGGCTTTGTCAGCTAGCGGAGAGGCTGGGGATTCAGTTACCGTCATTAGTATTTGCGCTCCATCGGTTGGTAGTTGCCCGCGACGACCTGCTTGTAGCTGAGCCTAATTGAGCCGTCTTGTTCTAAGTGGGCAAGGGTATGTTTCATCCAGTTTTGATCATCGCGAGTAGGGTAGTCATCCCTCCAATGAGCACCCCGGCTTTCAGTGCGTGCCTGGGCGCCAACAACGAGCCCATGGGCTAGATCTAATAGGTGACCAAGCTCCATCGCTTCGGTCAGGTCATAGTTGAAAACTTCGCCTTTGTCATCGATCTTAATATTTGCATATTGTGCCTTCAGTTCCTCGACGGTCCTCTTCGCATCTGACAGGGATTCGTCCGTCCTAACAACCGAAGCGTCTAAGGTCATTGATTCCTGAAGGGTCGTACGGATATCGCCGACTTTTTCTGAACCCGTCCCTGCCTTTAGTTGTTCAATTCGTTCCCTGACCTTGACTTCTGCACCCCTAGGTACATCTGGATGGCCTACGTTTTTGACGTACTCGGCCATAGCCTTTCCGCCCCGACGTCCGAAAACCACAATATCCAGCAGGGAATTTGTACCGAGGCGATTGGCTCCATGGACGGAGACGCATGCACACTCGCCGGCGGCGTATAACCCAGGAAGTACTGTGTTGTGGTCGTCCACGATGACTTCGCCGTGGACATTGGTTGGAATTCCACCCATCGCATAGTGCGCCGTAGGCTGGATTGGAATCGGATCCTTTTTGGGTTCGATCCCAAGGTATGTTCTTACAAAGTCGGTAATGTCTGGGAGCTTAGAATCGATCTGCTCCGGCGGAAGATGGGTAAGGTCCAAGTAGACATAGTCGGATTTGGGACCAGCACCCCTTCCCGCCTTAATTTCTGCGTGTATCGCCCTTGAAACCATATCTCGAGGGGCAAGGTCCTTTACGGTTGGTGCGACTCGCTCCATAAACCGCTCACCATCGGAGTTTCTTAGTATTCCGCCTTCTCCTCTAGCGGCTTCTGAAAGCAGAATTCCAAAGCCGTAGATGCCCGTTGGGTGGAACTGGTAGAACTCAAGGTCCTCCATCGGAATACCAGCCTTAAATAGCACTCCGGGTCCGTCTCCAGTTAGGGTGTGCGCGTTCGAAGAGATCTTGAACATCTTTCCATAGCCACCCGTTGCAAAGAGAACGCCCTTTGATACGAAAACGTGTAAGTCTCCGGTTGCCATTTCATATGCGACTACTCCAGCGGCCCGTCTGTCGGCACCTTCTCCCTCGAAGAGAATGTCGAAGACCTGGAATTCGTTGAAAAAATTCACCTCTTTTGCGACGCAACGTTGGTAAAGGGTATGCAAGATCATGTGTCCGGTTCTGTCTGCCGCATAACAGGCGCGCCGAACAGGAGCCTCACCATGGTTTCTTGTGTGACCACCAAAGCGCCTCTGGTCGATGCGCCCTTGGGGCGTCCTGGAGAAGGGCAAGCCAAAGTGCTCCAGGTCGATGACGGCATCAATCGCCTCACGACACATTATGTCTATTGCATCTTGATCCCCCAAGTAGTCACCGCCCTTCACCGTGTCAAAGGCGTGCCACTCCCAATAGTCTTCTTCGACGTTGGCGAGGGCAGCGCACATGCCTCCCTGGGCGGCCCCAGTATGGGACCTTGTCGGATATAGCTTGGTTAGTACGGCCGTTCTAGCTTCGCCGGCCAACTCGATTGCTGCCCTCAGCCCGGCTCCGCCGGCGCCGACAACGACAGCGTCATAGCTGTGGTAATGAACATTCACACCTATAGCTTTGCACGCTTCTGGCTCGATGTGAAATCTAGTGCTCGAAGTGGCGTAGGCTTGAAGAATGACAGAGCGTCCGAACAGTATAGAAGCCCTGGTGGCCAGCGGTTATGTGGTTGAAAGTGTAAAAGCTGAGATTAAGCGGAATGCAATCAAAAGAATCCAGAAAGGTCTTCCGCTATTTGATGGCATGGTTGGATATGACTCCAGCGTTCTACCTCAGATTGAAAACGCGATACTTGCTGACCACGACATAATTCTTTTGGGCGAAAGGGGCCAGGGCAAGACAAAGCTGATTAGGTCACTTACCGAGCTGTTGGATGAGGAGGTGCCAGTTCTTGTTGGTGGAGAGTTGAACGACGATCCTCTGGCACCCATTTCGAAATCTGGTAGGCAGATACTGGAGTCTCAGGGACTTTCGGCGAAGGTTGGCTACCTCAAACGGAGTGACAGATACGGCGAGAAGTTAGCTACACCCGACACCTCGATGGCGGATTTGGTTGGCGAGGTGGATCCGATCAAGGTTGCCGAAGGACGATATTTAAACGATGAGCTGGTAATTCATTACGGCTTAGTACCTCGGTCTAACCGTGGAATATTTGCTATCAACGAGCTTCCAGATCTTCCGGAGCGGATTCAAGTGGGGTTGCTAAACCTTCTCGAGGAAAGGGATGTGCAGATTCGGGGATTCAAGGTGAGATTGCCCCTTGACATATTTTTTGTTGCCTCGGCAAATCCGGAGGACTACACCAACAGGGGGAGATTGATCACTCCCCTAAAGGATCGATTCGGGGCACAGATTCGAACTCATTATCCAAAGGATCTGGAAACGGAAATAGCGGTTGTGCATCAGGAGGCACATATAAGTCCACCAGCGGGTATCGAAGTCATCTTTCCGGAATTTATGGAGCTAGTCATCACAAGTTTCGCACAACTGGCTCGGAAGTCGCCAAGCATAAATCAGAGGTCCGGAGTGTCGGTGAGACTCTCCATATCGGCTTATGAGACATTGGCGGCGGCATCAATTGCTAGGGCATTAAGGTCCGCCGAGACGCTAGCAGTACCGAGGATTTCAGACTTACCCGCGATATTGCCAGCGGTGTCGGGCAAGTTAGAAGTCGATGGATTGGAGGATACTGAGGAGTCGCAAGTTTTCCAGCGCTTGCTCGCACAGTCAGTTTTGGCCTCGTTTAAATCCATAAGTCGGGATTCAGATTTTACCAGAGTGCCTGCGAGCTTTGATGAATCCACTTTTGAAGTCGGCAGCGATCTACCATCTGGCCAGTACCTTGACGAACTGTCGAGTCATCCAGATCTCGCAAATGCTGCTTATAAGCTAGCAGGGGAGAGCGAAGTACCCCTGGTAGCGTCGGCAATTGAATTTATCCTTGAAGGCCTTCACTTGTCCAAAAGGCTAAACAAGTCTGCCGGTGAGGGCAAAAAAACCTACTTTGCGAAGTAGCCACAGAGCTTCCATGACGCAGGTAGCGCTTGGGTAGCGGGAAGGATTCGCCATGAGGTATCAGTATTCAGAGTGGGACGGTACTCAAGAAATTGAATCCATCGATGCGAAGTTCGTCTTTGATCAACTTTCCGACAACCTGCTTTACAATGGGGACGCAGCTTCTGCTTTAAGAGAGCTGATGAGTCGGGGCTTTAGAAGGCCTGACGGGACAAAAGTTCAGGGTCTCACCGAGATGATCGAGAAGCTCCGGGAGAGACGAGCTGAATTACTTAGGTCGAAAAATCTTTCGTCTGTTTACGACTCGATCAAGGATGAGCTTGATTCAGTCGTCGCAATGGAAACGGAGGCCCTTGACGAGGCAGAGCACGTCACTAACAAAATAGATCCATTTGTCGCACAGCAGAAGAGACTTGAGTTGTCGGCAATGTCTGACGATCTTGCTCAGCACATAAAGGATTTGGAGGGCTACGAGTTTTTTTCCACTCAGGCAAGACAGCGACTTGAGAAACTTGTCAGTGACCTGCGTGAACAGCTTCTTCAGTCGACCTTCTCGCAGATGAAGAGGTCTCTTTCGAAAATGGGTGCAAAGGAAAGACAGAGATTAGCGCAGATGTTAGCAGCGCTGAATGACCTACTTTCAAAGCGAGCCCAGGGCCTTGACGTAGATAGAGATTTTGCCGAATTCAAAGACCAATACGGCGACATGATTCCCGAGGTATCCTCACTCGATGAGCTTTTGGAGCTTATGGCTGGCCAAGCTGCAGCAATGGCCTCTTTTATGGCCTCGCTCGATGAGCAACAACGGATGGAGTTAGCGGATCTCTTCGAGGAGTTGTTAGGAGACTTAGACCTCGCCTGGCAACTTGAAATGCTCTCCACGAATCTATCTTCTCTCGGATACGCGCCAAATGCTAGGCCCATAGGCTTGAGAGGCGACCAGGATGTTTCGCTCGGCGAGGTGGGAGACCTTTTTTCTGAATTAACGAGAATCGATCGCCTTGAAGCGTTCTTCAAAAATCCGCCATCGCCAGCCTCTCTTGCAGATCTCGACCTTTCAGACGCCGGCGATCTCTTAGGGGATGATGCCAGCAGATCGCTGGCTGAGCTAGCGAAATTGGCCAAGACTTTGCAAGAGAAGGGATTTATTGATAATCACGAAGGCTTTTTACGCATCTCTCCAAA
>JAKBHQ010000017.1 GCA_021836665.1 Thermoplasmata archaeon | reverse complement strand
TTTCTCTTTTATGGCGTTTTGCGGAGGTGGTCAGCTACTACCTCAAACATCATGGCGACTGCGATAGCTGCGGTGCCCTCCTACTACCTCAATAGAGCTTGGGCCTGGGGCAAGACCGGGAAGTCGCACTTCATGAAGGAAGTAGTTCCCTTTTGGGCACTCGCTTTTCTCGGGCTAGCTCTGTCCGTTATAGCCGTCGGGTACGCCCATCACCTGGCAGTGACGATGAGCCTTTCCCACATGGGTGATGTTGTATTCGTTAATTTGGCGTCATTAGCGGCTTTTGGGATCTTATGGGTGGGGAAGTTTTTTATCTTCAATAGGGTCTTGTTCGTACAGCCTTAACGTTTAGTCGAGGAGCCTATTGATGAATCTATACAAACATGCCCTTGGCCGAGTCGTGCCAATTGATCAAAACGCCGTAGAAAAGGCGTTAGCTAGGCAACTAACCCTCACTAAGCCTCCTGGATCCCTGGGGGATCTCGAGGAGGTGGCTAACAGACTTTGCGGAATAACGGGTTCCTGTCCGGCCCCGATACCCGACAATCCCCATATCTGTGTTTTTGCCGGTGACCATGGGGTTCACGAAGAGAAGGTGACACCGTGGCCACAGGAGGTTACCGCTCAGATGGTCGCCAACTTCCTTGCAGGCGGCGCAGCGGTGAACGTCATCGCCAGACAGGTCGGCGCTAGGGTAAGCGTCATTGACGTAGGGGTGAAGGCCGAGTTAGATCCCGCTCCCGGGCTGATCATCTCCAAGGTGAAAGCCGGGACAAATAACCTTCGTATAGGGTCGGCCATGTCAAACTTTGAGGCGAGAGAGAGCCTGGACCGCGGTGTAGAGGTGGCTGAAATGCTCCACGAAGCGGGGTATAACCTCTTCGTTACCGGGGACATGGGGATCGCCAACACTACCCCGTCGGCTGCGATTATCTCCTATCTCTCCGGGCTCGATCCCGAGGTAATCACTGGACGGGGAACTGGAGTCGACGACGCAACTCTGGCCATCAAGATCTCGGTGATCAAAGACGCGATATCTAGAGTGAACGCGATAGGCAACCTAAAAGACAATCCGATCGAACTCTTGGCTCAGCTTGGTGGGCTAGAGATAGGGGCGATCTGCGGATTCATAATCAGCGCGGCTTCGCTAAAGGTGCCGGTGATAGTCGATGGCGTCATCTCTTTGGCCGGAGCATTGCTGGCGAATGCGATATCCCCGGTCGTCAGCGAGTATGTCTTTGCCGGTCACTTGTCGGTTGAGCCCGGGGCGAAGGTAGCCCTTGAAATGCTAGGCAAGAGACCTCTTTTGTCCCTCGATATGCGCTTAGGCGAAGGATCGGGCGGGGCTTTAGCAATCCCAATTGTCCAGACTGCCGCTCGGCTCCTCGGGGAGATGGCGAGTTTTGAAGAGGCCGGGGTAAAAGAGGCCTAGCGGAACTAGTCGGCATCGGCTAGGGCTATTATTTGTTGGCTAACTGGATTTCTGTGGCGGCTTTTCTGCCACTACCCAAGGAAGATGGGACACCCGAGCCAGACAGATATGACCCGGCGAGGGTGATATTTTTCAGCCCGGCGTTAGCTATGTCTAAAAGGATGGCCCCGATCAATTCGTTGTGGTGTGGCCTGAACTGTGCGAGGGCATTGTTCCAGCGGAAGATTTTAGTGTGGCCGAGTTCGGTGGTATCGCTCAAGCCGAGGATCGAGAGCGTCTCATTTCCGACGAGATCGACCAGGTCGGAGTCGTCGATATCAAGGTGGCGGTAGTCCCCGAATCTACCGACCGAGACCCTGGTGAGGAGTTCGTCTCGACTCGCCCAGCTCGGCCACTTCGAAGACGAGACCGAGACTGCGGTAGTCAATAGTCCCTGGCCCCTGGGTATCAATACCCCTGAAATTTTGCCGTCCAACCGATAGTCGGCGCCCTTGAAGGCCAAGGAGCAGATGGCAACTGAGGAGTAGCGGATCTGCGACAGTTTTAGCGCTGCACCCTTCGCTATGGGCCTAAGTAGGTCAGCTGCGTGATAGGACGGAGTAGCCAACACTACCCCGTCGGTTTCGATCAGCTCGGTCTTTCCCGCCCGCTCGAAGTGGACAAGCCAACCTTTGCCATTTGGTTCGATCGCACTAACCTTTGCCGCCATAATTATTTTGGCCCCGTTGGTCTGTGCTCTCTCGGCCGTCGCCGATATGAGCTGTCCCAGCCCCCCGGGCAGGCTCGCAAATATTGGACTTGGTTTTGAATTCGATCCACTCATTTTCTGGCCGCGGCCTTTGGATGGTAGTTTTGGCCTTGCGGTCAGCGGCCCAAGGAGCTGTGGGGCCATGATCGATATCGACGATCCGTAGACCGAACCGGCGTTGATCCCGCCGATAAGGGGATCGACCACACCCTCGGTGAATCCCCTTCCGAGCCTCTTTTGGCATAGCAACCCCAACGAGTCGGTCTCCTGGTCGCCCCTCAGACCAAGCAGTATTCCCACCGAGGCGCGTAGCCGCGAACCGAGACCCACCGAGTGAGTGTGCAGGGGAACCCTTGGGTCCGTCGGAATTCCCATGGCAAGCTCGCGAGGCATGGGGTTTAGTGCACCGTTACTATAGAGGAGCGCTGAACCCGCAGATGGCGCCGTGAGTTGGTCGGCAATTCCGAGCTCTTGGGCAAGCTTCATTCCGTGGGGGTTCCGCCTTAAAAAGGCGTCGGCACCACCTTCAAGAATTCTGCCGTCGCGTGTTTCAGTCAGGATCTTTCCCCCGAGTCTCCCTTCCGACTCGATCAGCACGACCTCATTAGCTGGATTGAGAGATAGCTCGTAGGCCGCTCCCAGACCGGCGATTCCGCCGCCGACTACCACAACTCTCATCGGATTGACCCTTCAGCTCGTCGTCGATCTTTTTGAGCAGAGATTATCCCTCGCCCGTGTTCGTGGACGAACTCGACGAGCCTTCTAAGTATTTCCGGATCTGTCGAGGGGAGTACCCCGTGGCCTAGGTTGAAGATATAACCCGGTGCCCGGCTAGCGCTTTTCAAGACCATTTCCGCCTCCTTTTTTACTTCGTCGAAAGGGAGGAGGCATGCGGTCGGGTCGAGATTCCCCTGGATTGCCAAAGCGCCGTTTGTTGCGTCTACTACCTGGTCGATCTCCACCCTCCAGTCGAGTCCCAGTACGTCGGCGCCGGAGTCCGCCATGAGCGGGATGAGTGAAGCCGTCCCTACGCCGAAATGTATAGTCGGAATCCGATATGGCTTGATGGCGTCGAAGACGGCCTTGGAGTAGTCCAAGACGTATTTTTGGTAGTGCCGAGGCGCTAAGGAGCCGGCCCAAGAGTCGAATAATTGAATCGCATCGGCTCCCGCCTCTATCTGCGCCTTGAGGAATGAGATCGATAGGTCGGTCAGCCGCTGCATCAGCTGGTGCCAGAATTGTGGATAGCCGAGCATTAAAGCCTTTGTCGCCTCGAAGTTTTTCGACGGTCCACCTTCGATTAAGTAGCTAGCAACCGTGAAGGGTGCGCCGGCGAATCCGAGGAGGGGGACGGATAGCTCGCGTTTGAGTATCCGAATCGTCTCGAGGACGTAGGGGACCTCTAGATCCTCGATCCTTATCCGATCGAGGTCCTCTATAGTCCTGATCGGTTCGGCAAGATAAGGGCCTTTGTTGGGGAGGATCTCGATTGGAAGTCCGATACCTTTGAGCGGAACCATGATGTCGGAATAGAGCACCGCAGCATCAACACCGTATCGCTTTACCGGCTGAAGAGTGATCTCTGCAGCGAGGTCGGGAATCTCAACCGCCTTGAGAATTGATCCGGTACCCCTAATGGCCCGGTACTCGGGTAGAGCCCTTCCGGCTTGGCGCATAAACCACACTGGGACAATCGAAGTACTCTTTTTTGCCGCCTGTAGCAGCAATGGAGGGGCCTTCTCAGCGTCCTCTTCTGTCTTGGGATCATGGAAAGTCATAGTTTTGTCGATTTGAGCCTAAACTCTTTTGGTCAGATATCCACGGTTTTGTTCAGTGAGGTTGCGTGAACCATTTAGAGTTCGAAGCCGAATCCAGCTTCATCAAGGCCGCCTATTTGCGCCTTGAGGAGACAAAAACCCAGGCCAGAACGATGATGGAGGACGTCTTAGACATCGGCAAAGGTGGCACCCATCAGGCTAGGACCGAGCGGGATATGGTCGTTCGCAGTGCCTTGTCGAGGCTGGAGCAGCTAGAGATAGGCGACCAGGCGCTCTGTTTTGGAAGAATCGATCTTGTCGGCGACGAAGCGTCAGAAGAGGGGCTCTCTTTCCATCTTGGGAGGGTCTCAGTAGCGTCGAAGGACCAAGAGCCGATGATCATCGACTGGAGGGCGCCGGTAGCGGAGCCCTTCTATCGCGCTACCGGAAAAGACCCGATGGGCGTGGTAAGGAGGCGACACTTTGAATGTCGCGGGTCTGAGTTACTTGGGATAGAAGATGAATATTTAGGCGCATCCACCTTCACCGATGAGGGAAACCCCTCCGAAGGAGAGTCCGACGACCCGGTTGAGATATCTGGCGCCGGGGCACTCTTCGCCGCTATCAAGCGACCACGGACCTCCCAGATGCGCGATATCGTCGCTACGATCCAGGGCGAGCAGGATCGGATAATTCGACACCCGATGGCCGGGATGCTCGTCGTGCAGGGCGGCCCGGGAACCGGCAAGACGGCGGTAGCACTGCATCGAGCCGCCTACCTCCTCTACACCCACAAGTGGCGCTTCGAGTCGCAGAGAATCTTGGTGGTTGGACCGTCATCGTCCTTTCTGAGGTATATCGAAAGGGTGCTGCCCTCTCTCGGCGAAACCGGCGTTGAGATGGCAACTCTCGACTCAATAGCCGGTTACGGACCCCCTAAGAAGGTCGATCCCCCCGAAGCGGCGGCGATCAAAGGCGGAATAAAGATGGCCCGAGTCATCGCCAAGGGTATTCGAGACCGCCAAAGGCCGCTTCAGCGCAACTTTGAGGTACCTTTTGGTGCAAAGTATCTCGTTATCTCTCCAGAGCTTTCGAGGGATGCCCTCCTCCAAGCGAGAAAGAAGCGCCAGGGACATAACGCAAAGAGGCGGACGGTTGAACTCTTTTTGGCCAGATCCCTAGCCAAGAGCTATCTAAGCGACGGTCCTTTTGTAAGGGAGCCCGAGGCGGACGAAAACATCGTTTCGATCGCCTTCCACGCTGAAAAGCTGAGCGCTACCCAGCTGCCTGGGGAAGAGGATCCGGAATTAATCGCAGAGGTGATGGTTTCCATCCGCCGCTCTAGAGCCTTTCAGCTCGTCGTTGAGCGGATATGGCCTAAGTTGAGCCCGACTCAGTTTTTGGGCGACCTATACAGCCACGAAGCCCTCTTCCACCTTGCTACAAACGGAATACTGGATAAAGCGGAGGCCGAGGTGGTTTTTGCCGCTTCAAAGAAGGCTCCTAATGAGCCCGATCCAATTTGGT
>JAKBHQ010000454.1 GCA_021836665.1 Thermoplasmata archaeon | reverse complement strand
CAGTCTCCGTTTGGAACCATCCCAACTGCTACCTTGCCCATAAGTATCTCTATAACTGATCCGTCAATCAAGCCGGGAGACACTGTTTACGAACTGAATTCATCAGGAAGTCTCGTTCCAGTACCGGCTTCAGATGTGACCATCGTCGGTGATGTCATCACCGTCACCTTTGATACGGAGCCGACCTGTGTCGTATCTGCTCCTTCGAGTTCGGGCAGTCTCACTAACGGTTACTGGCTAGTCGGATCTGACGGTGGAGTCTTCAGCTTCGGTGACGCCAACTACTACGGATCAACCGGTGGAACTACTCTCAACAAGCCGATAGTCGCTGCGATGGCTACACCAGATGGAAAGGGCTACTGGCTGGTTGCATCAGACGGTGGGGTCTTCAGCTTCGGTGACGCTAGCTACTACGGATCAACGGGTGCAATGACACTCAACAAGCCAATAGTCGCAGCGATGGCTACACCAGACGGCAAGGGCTACTGGCTGGTTGCATCAGACGGTGGAGTCTTCAGCTTCGGTGATGCAGCCTTCTACGGATCGACGGGTGCTATGACACTCAACAAGCCGATAGTCGCAGCAATGGCTACACCAGATGGCAAGGGCTACTGGCTAGTCGGATCTGACGGTGGAGTCTTCAGCTTCGGTGACGCTAGCTACTACGGATCAACGGGTGGCAAGACACTCAACAAGCCGATAGTCGCTGCGATGGCTACACCAGACGGCAAGGGCTACTGGCTGGTTGCATCAGACGGTGGAGTCTTCAGCTTCGGTGACGCTAGCTACTACGGATCAACGGGTGCAATGACACTCAATAAGCCGATAGTCGCAGCAATGGCTACACCAGATGGAAAGGGCTACTGGCTAGTCGGATCTGACGGTGGAGTCTTCAGCTTCGGTGATGCAGCCTTCTACGGATCAACGGGTGCAATGGCACTCAACAAGCCGATAGTCGGGTCGGTGATCAGCTAGGTATCTAGCGATTTGACTCATCAATGTCCAATGGCGGCCGTAGGTCACTTCCGCTACGGTCGCCATTGGACTGTAGGATTCAGCGGTTAGTAGAATGGCCGTGCGGTGATGCAATCGGCCAACAGCTGCCAACCAGATGCCCCTTACCCACTACCGACCCCCTGGCCAGCGTCGTCCAGGGGGTCGGCTCCCTTAATACAAGTGTCCATCTGCGGTATACCTCAACCTGACAGTCGGCAGGCCCCTAAAACGACGTCTAAATAGGGTCCATTTCGCTATTGTTTGACACTTGTCCAGCGACGCTAAAGACCCATACCTGACACCGAAGCGGGTTCAAAAAGGTTCAAGAAGCTAAAAGCCCCGATATACCTCTCTGCGGTGGCCGACTTCTACCACTAAGACAAGGAGTTGCTCGTCTTTGATTGAGTAGATAACTCGATAGTCGCCAACGCGCAGCCTCCATATGCCGTGAAAACCTTTGAGCGGTTTGCAGTTGCTTCCGCGTGGATCCGACTTGAGTTGGTCGATCCCTCGCCTTATGCGTTCCTGAGTTGTTCCTTCAAAGGACTTGAGTTGGCGCTTTGCTTTGGTTTGTATCTCGATACGATAGGCAATGCTCACAAACCTAGCTCTCGCTTAACCTCGTCCCAAGGTTCTGTGGTTTCCCGCCCGTCAGCGATTTCAGCCAATCGCTCCATAGCGATGCGTCCATCTTCTTGGTCTACCAATGCCTCGTATGCCTCGATCAACTCAGCTGGCACTATGGCAACGACGGCTCTCTGATTCCGCCCACGATGAACCAGTGTCACTTCTTTACCAAAGGCAGCACGATTGACCAACTCCGAGAAGTTGTTTCGTGCCTCACTCACCGTTAGAGTCTGGTTGTCCGCTGCATTTAGAACCATATGGCCAGTATAGCCAAGTACGCTAAGTTATCGCAACGCCGCCCTAAGGTTCCTGATGCTTCCCGATCCATCCACCACGGGATCTGGCACCCTCTGAGGACCTGTAGACCCCTACTTAATCTTGGGAAAGAGAATGAGGATTTCGGCTTGCTCATCGGCGGCTGTTTTACGTTATTTGGATCGATCCGTTGCACGGGATCTGGAACGACCAACGCAGGTGTCCGTCGTAAAACTGTGGTGGTTGCCATTTTTCTCGGCGAACTGAGAGGTCTTAGTTGCAAGGCGTTGTTTGACGATACATCTCCCATCTGACTCCCATTGCGACTCCAAATAACGATTCCTTCAGAGATTGCTCTCCAACCCAGGGAAGGCTAATACAGGGTGGCCCACTCGATGGAATAAGGTCGGGAGACTCGTCGGGTGGCCGAGGGAAAGCGCACCCCTCCGACTCTCACGGATCAGGACGTAACATTCTCCCGTCATCCAGCTCTTGTCATCTTAACCACTAATACGGAGCACCGTCCCGTACAAGTCAATAGGTAGTTGTCATGGCGAGACGCGTTGGAGCAGCGACGGAAGCAGTGCAAGACTGTCAATCAGATGGACCGGTCCTGCATGACCATTTAATTCGCTCTGAGCCCCGTACTTTCCAGTTCGAACCTGCACGGTCGTCACCCCGGCGGACCTGCCCATTCGGATATCAGTCGTGACATCGTCACCGACAACCCATATTCGTTCGGTGGCAAAGTGTGCCCCTGCTGATTCAATGGCGAGCCTCAGGAAAGCCCCACTCGGTTTTCCTACGACAATAGCTTCGGTATTGGCTGCATACTCAAGCGCGGCAACGACAGCGCCAGTGTCGAGGTGTGCCATTGCTCCGGTCAGAAAGAATCTTCCCTTTTGCAAAGCTACCAAGCTTGCTCCGCCGCTTAGAGCCTGGAAAGCACTGTCAAGCAGGGAATATGACAGGCTTTCTCGGACGTCACCGACAATGACGTGAGTGACTGGATCTCGGGATCCAGGGGACACAAGTGGAAAACGTGTTGCGAGTTGACCGGCGACCATCTCATTTGTTAAAGGTAGAACCGCGACGTCGGCACAAACAGCGAGTAGTGCTTCCACCGCCGTCACTGAGGTGAAAAGCTCCGAGGCCTTCACATCCAGCCCCTTAGCCCAAAGACTGTTTAGCATTCCAGGAGTGGACTTCGAGTCGGTATTGGTGAGGAACCGGATTACGTGGCCATCTGCTCGAAGGTTGTCCAGCGCTGCAATGACACCAGGGATAATTCCTACATGAGTGTAGACAGTGCCGTCGAGATCAATGAGTAGCAGGTGCGATTCCATGAGACCAGCTTCCTATCACCACGGATGTGGAGGTAGGTTGGCATCTACCTCGAGGAATGACATCTTTGAGCATACTCCTCGTTCCGTAACAATTCCGTAGCCGACTAAGAACCTCTCGAGCCAGGTCGGGATCTCCTCTAATTGGGCCCACACGTCATCATCCGAAACTGATAGGACACATAGCATTCGCTAATATTCCTACCCACATTGCGCCATCAATATTTCCGTGTAATCGGCGAGCCGGCTGCGTACCGCAGCACTGGCGGGAAGATGGAGATGAGCAAACTGCACGCACGCTCGACGGAGTGCCTATTTCCGAATGGAGAGCAGCACTTGTCGGTTCAAACTGTAGGAAGGTTCGGTTTATTTGCCTTCGTTCGGGAGATGCCGGATATCGACTGGCTGGGTGATGGCGGTGGTTTCGAAGTAGGTCTTGACCTGGCCATTCCTATGATTTTCAGAAGACGATTGCACGCAATGTCAGAAGTGCACTGCACAGAGCTATGAAGCCTCACAAAGTGCCTCAATTTGAGCAGATTATCTACCAGACTTCAGCAGCGGCCGTTCCCTGGTGATAGCGAAGTTGCCATTCACTACCTACCATGACCCAAATTGACAAACGTAATGTATGGCGCGTAAGGAGTCCGCTCTCCTGCTTAATAGCTGAGCGATATGTCAGAAGAGCGACCCCCTGGCCCAAGTAGGTTGCTACGTACGAGTCTGCCGTTATTTCGCCAGTGCTTCCCTCCGTCTCATCCAACAAGGCGGCCACTATAGCTTCACGGGTGTATAGACAACCAGACCTTCCAACCTCTTCAAAGTCTGGATGAAGCAACCTGCGAACCTGTGCGCTATTCCGACGCACCATCGGCTGGTGCAGTTCAGCTTCCAATCTTGATAGCGTTTGAACCAGAGATTCAGGCATTGATCAATTCCCGTTAGGACCGAGACAATAACTTTGCTCCATCCGGCCTTATCTCGCCTTGAGGTGAGATGTGCCTATACAAGGTCTGGCGGGTAACGCCGAGTTCCTTGCACAGTTCACCTACCTTGGTGTCAGGCTCGCCCATGGAAGCGGCGGCGAGGCGGAGCTTAGCCGCTGTCATCTTGTAGGGTCGTCCACCGTTGCGGCCCCGGGCACGAGCGGAGGCGAGACCTGCGACGGTCCGCTCGGAAATCAGCTCTCGCTCGAACTCCGCCAAGGCAGCAAAGATCCCAAAGACGAGCTTTCCCGCTGCTGTCGTGGTGTCGATAGCCGCCCCCTGTCCCATAAGCACCTTGAGGCCGACTCCTTTGGCTGTGAGGTCATGAACTGTGTTGACTAGGTGGTGCAGATTCCGCCCGAGGCGGTCGAGTTTCCATACGATTAGGGTGTCGCCATCGCGTAGCGCCTTCAAACAGGCGGCGAGACCGGGCCGATCGTCGGCACGCCCCGAAGCTCGGTCCTCGTAGAGCTGGGAGGGGTCTACCCCAGCAGCCACCAGCGCGTCACGCTGGAGGTCGAGGGTTTGCGAACCATCCGCCTTGGAAACACGCATATAGCCGACCAACATCTCCGCTCTCCTTGTCGCCTATTACTTGTCGCCTATTACTTGTCGCCTATTACTTGTCGCCTATTACTTGCCACCTATTACTTGTATACCTGTCACTTATACGGTCGATTACGTGACAACGCAACCCGGAAAGTTCTGCTCATCAAAAACTGTCACGTAACCCGTCACTTAGTCTAAGGCATGCAAAGGGTCCTTCGGGGTCATAATGTGACAGGAATTCAAGGGGAACGCCCTCCTTGGCAAAGATGACGCGCAAACGCTCCAGGGATTCGAGGTCGTTGATTCCTTTGACGGCTCGCTGCCAAGCTGCCTTTCGGGTGGGGTGGTTGCACCTTGCTCGGCAATCGGTGATGTGTCTGACGCCGCGTCCACACTCGCTTTGGTGCACACGAGTATTGAGCGTGGTAGAGGTTGGTGCAGATGACTTCTGATATTGCGTTGTCAGGAGCCGTCTGCACTCTTGCCTTACGCCCTGACAATTGGTGCAGATGACTTCTGAAAATGACAGTAGGGACAGCCATAGAGAAGAGCTCGAGGCGATGATTGATTATGTCCGCTCCGGAGATACCGTAGTCGTCCACTCAATGGATCGTCTAGCTCGAAACCTAGACGACCTTCGCAATATCGTCCAAACCCTTACTTCCAGCGGTGTTCGGATCGAGTTCGTCAAGGAGTCACTCACCTTTGTCGGCGATGATTCTCCTATGGCAGTACTCCT
>JAKBHQ010000512.1 GCA_021836665.1 Thermoplasmata archaeon | reverse complement strand
CGTCGGTCTACCTCTTCGACGACTGTTTTTCCGCGCTTGACGCAGCGACAGACGCTCGGTTACGTGCCGCATTGAAATCTGAACTCTCCGGTGCGACGGTCGTGATAGTCGCCCAGCGGGTCTCGACAATCATGGGTGCCGACGAGATCATCGTACTAGATGACGGCAGGGTCGTCGGGGTTGGTACCCATGGGGAACTAATGGAGAGCTGTAACGAGTACCGAGAGATAGTGGAGTCCCAGCAGACCCAAGGAGCCGCATAATGTTAGCAGGACGTGGCGCAAGACCGGGAGGCGGCCCAGGCGGGCTAGGGGGAATGGGCGGTCCGGTAAGGAAGACCAAGGATTCGAAGCTCGCAGTCAGGCGTTCGGCCGGTCGGCTAAAGCCGGAGTCACCCAAGCTGATTGCCGCTCTGTTGCTGGGGTCCTTAAGTGTGGCCTTCACCGTAATCGGTCCCAAGCTGTTGGGGGATGCGATCAATGTCATCTTCTCTGGGATCATCGGTTCGACTTCACAAGTGAAAGAACTCTTCGCTAAGTGCAATAACCAGGCGGCTTGTGTCAGCAAGTACCTCGCCAGCCACGGTAAGTCGAACTTCGCCTCGATGATCTCCTCCATGGGGATCAAGCCCTCCAATGGCGTCGACTTCGTCTCGTTGAAGAATCTGGCCCTACTTGCGGCACTGGTATACATCATTGGGTCGCTCTTCAGCTGGGCACAGTCCTACATCATGGCCGGAGTGGCGCAAAGGACCGTTTCGACGATGAGAAAAGACGTCGAAGAGAAGCTCGCCAGGCTGCCGTTGAGCTACTTCGACTCCCACCCACACGGCGATATTTTGAGCCGGGTGACCAACGATATAGATAACATCTCAACGGTGATCCAGCAGGGGCTGAGCCAGCTTTTGACCTCCGTACTGACCATTATTGCCGTATTGGTGATGATGTTTTGGATATCACCCGTCCTCGCTCTCGCCTCGATCATTACCGTCCCGCTGGCGATCATCGGTGCCACCCGGATCGCGAAGAGGTCCCAGGTCCAGTTTGCATCTCAGTGGCGAGATACCGGGGCGCTCAACGGCCACGTCGAAGCCATGCATACCGGCCATTCGTTGGTCCAGGTCTTCGGGAGGCGAAAGAGCTCCATGGAGGTGTTCGACGGCTTGAACGAGAAGATGTACCAGGCGAGCTTCAAGGCGCAGTTCTACTCTGGGATCATCCAACCGATGATGCAGTTTTTCTCCAACGTGAATTACGTCATCATTGCGGTGATCGGGGGTTATCGAGTCGCTACCGGGGCGATGTCCTTTGGTAACGTCGTCGCCTTCACGCAGTATGCGAGGCAGTTCACCCAGCCGATGACCCAGATAGCCAGCCAGATGAACATGTTGCAGTCGGGCTTGGCCTCCGCTGAGAGGGTATTTGAACTGCTAGATGCCGAGGAGGAGGAGCCACTCCTTGACCAGGTGGATCTTCCTAGCCAGATCGAAGGACACGTGAATCTCAAAGAGGTCTCATTTAGGTACCAGTCGGATAAACCCCTGATCGAAGATTTCAGCCTCGAGGTGCTCCAAGGGAAGACAGTCGCCATTGTCGGACCCACCGGTGCCGGAAAGACGACGGTGGTTAACCTCCTGATGCGCTTCTACGAGATCAACTCGGGGGATATCTCACTCGATGATATCGACTACAAAGACCTCTCCCGAGACTCGGTTAGGCGGGTCTATGGGATGGTCCTCCAAGACACCTGGCTCTTCGCTGGGACGATACGCGACAACATCGCCTACGGGCGTAGTGGTGCAAGCGAAGAGGAGGTCGAGCAGGCGTCAAAGGCGGCCTTCGCCGACCACTTCATAAGGACCCTGCCGGGTGGCTATGATACCATGCTCGACGGCGACGCCTCGAATCTCTCCGCCGGGCAGAAACAGCTCCTGACGATCGCAAGGGCATTTTTGGCTAATCCGACGATTCTTATCTTGGACGAGGCGACGAGTAGCGTCGACAGCCGTACAGAGGTGCTCATCCAAGAGGCGATGGCTAGGCTCCGAAAGGGGCGGACGAGTTTTGTCATTGCCCACCGCTTGTCGACCATCAGAAACGCCGACACGATAATAGTTATGGAGCAGGGGAGGATCGTGGAGTCGGGGAGCCACGACGAACTCCTCGAAAGGGACGGTCACTTTGCCAGGCTCTATCGGAGCCAGTTCGCCGAGGCGACGGTTACGGACTAGGTTGGTGCACTTCCCTACTGGAAGGCAATAGCGCTAGGGTGCTCGGACTAAGGCTGTGACAACCGAGATCTTGAAAGCTCGTGACCAAGAAGTGGGTTTCGGAGTGCGACGTGAGGTTCGTCGAAGGAGTACATTATTGAAGTTGGCCAGTGGTTCGCAAGGTGCCACCGCTTGGTGTGCTTGTACCAACGTCAACTAAAAGAAACCCCACTCTCATCCATTGATCGAAAAAGGCAGCGTTCCTGCAATGCTCTTGAGCTAAGAGAGGAGCAATATAGATCATGCAGGAGGTGTGCGCCTACAGTGAGGGGGGACGCAGATTTTACCTATTTTGTGATGATCTCTATCTGTGGTGCCTCGACTGATCCTGAGTTCATAATTGAGTACTCGGAGATGTGGTAACTATGCGGCTTGCCGTCCCCTGGACAGGGTCGATGCGTTGACTTTGGGATGTCGAGAATTGTATCTATTGCGTCATCGAGTTGAGGCTTGGGTCTGAACATAGGTTTCCATTTACTTTGCGGGATCCGCGAATTTTCCGCTCTAGGATCGAAAGCAACACAATCTCGGCACCGAGAATGGCAATTTTCCCTCCGATGCCAATCTCAGTAATGAACCAGTCGAAGGCGTATCCGGGTCTGTGTAAGGCTAGTTCTGGAAATCCAAGGAAACGGGGAGCTGCCACCACCTTGCCAATTATGTCTGAACGAGTGACTGGTGGGACAAAAACATCGGGAACGTTTTGGGGGTTGTCACCTTTTGTCCGGTAATCACCGCCCTTGGTAATTGCTATCAGTCGGTGTGCCCATATCAATCCATTTGCTCTGAATTCGATGACATCTCCGACCTTATAGCTGCGCTCTGGCCTGACGAAGATCATCGAGCCCGGAGGAATGGTGGGCCACATCGACGGAGTTGTGACAAAGCTGTGGTTAGTCGTAGCCAAGAGTCCCACGAAACCAATTGAGATTACGAGTAAAGTAGCACCGGCTAGGCGTCTCAGCAATCTCCATATTTTGGCGTATCCCCCATGGGCGTCGACGGGGATCGAGCCGGAGTGTTTCTGCCCAGAATCCATATGGCCCATTTCACCAGGTTGACGGACTGGTCGCCGAGAGATCCCATGAAGCATATCTACCGTCCAATCAGCATTTGAGAAGATGTACACACAACCGACCTAGAACTAAACACCACCAGGGGGTTTGGAGTAAACGGCATTGGAAATACCAGGCGGCAGACACTACTTCGAGTGAAGAAGTGTCTGCCTGAGCAGAATCTGGTCGGAGCAAACGCTTCGCTCAGATCCTGTCCCTGCCTAGTTGACGGTGGGTGTTAGTACCGATGAAGGTTCAAACCAAGAAGATGAACCCGTTGCATTACCACCAGCCTGTGCCTGCAGCATATAGGGTATCGATATGTAGGCATTGTTCCAGTCGTTGCCGTAAGTTCCAACCGTCCCATTGGTTGGATTGGGAGGCGTGGTTGGTGTTCCATCGGCGGCCAGCTCGAACTGAATATTGATATTCACACTACCTCCTACTGGCACAGTTGCCAGGTGTTGTGGCGGAATATTTGATATGCTCAGCGTTCCAGTATTTGGAGTAAATACCACGCCACTTACAGTGGTAATCTCACTAAGAGGCACCGGTTGGAAAGTTATAGGTAAGTATGGACTACTCGCTGATTGACTCGTCAATTCAGTGTAGGTGGCCGCGTTGTTGGCGGTAATGACGATTTCCATTTGGGTAAGTGGGTCCGTGCCTGTCGGCAGGCCGTCATTGCTGTAAGTGAACCCTGTGGCGTCTGTCTTGATCGTTCCGATGATGAAGTTGAAGGCCTCTGGAACCGTGCCATTGTTTGTGAAAACGACGGTTTGAGCTGGACTTTTAGGACCACCAGGTATCAAGTTCGAGACATTAAAAGTGCCTCCGTTCGAGGCAACATTTACAGTCGCTCCCTTGGCCCCGATTGTTCCCGAGGTGGTCGCAGTGAAATCGGTGCTTACTCCTGTCGAGTTGAACAACATGGCTGCTGTTCCACCAGTTAGCGCAAGTGCTCCAAGCTTCCATCCAAGATGTCCAAATAGTTTCATGCAATTCCCTTTCATGTACCTTATAAGTATCCTGATTAGGTGCCGGTTTCGCTATTTGCACATCAGCTTTAAGCGACCAACTAGACGACTGATGTATTGCTCACCCGCTGAAATTGTACATGCGGGCAATATTATGGTCAAGCGCAGTGTCAACGTTGATGCAATTTTATTGTAAGTTTGTTATTGTAATTCAGCGTCGCAAATCCTGTGAATAATGCGTAGAACGTATTAGAACTATTTGTGATCCATGTATTGGATTAAGTACTCTCAATCTTCTGAAGTCTTTTCTTTGACTTTTCAGCTGATACCTATCGCGAGGAAGCCAAAGCCCCCAAATTCGGTAGTGTGGCCAGGCACTATTTGCTTCGGATAACGTTGAACGCAAACGCCAGCTCCCCCCTCAACTGCCTCGGAGATTGTTAACAGGTTGAATTCCGACCCTGTGCTTCTACTTCGAGGCTGGCAAGAGTCCACTCGATTGAGTCCTCGGGTCGCAAAAGCGATGGATAGAGCCTGAGAAGTAGAATTGGGTTTCGTATTGCGATTTGAGGTCGTGAATTGGCGTAGTTGGAAGCCCGATCCGCAAGTGGTTCTTTGTGTCAAGGGAGTTTTACGACCCATTGCTTCGGAGCGGGCGCCAGGAGTGGGTAGAAATAGTTCAACGTAGTACCGTTTGGTCTCTTTTTCAACGTCAGTTGGGCCCAGCTGTCCTAGACGACTTTTCGCTATTTCACCCGGCGGTAGCGAAATGGTTTGTCGTAGTTTCTGGACGGTAGGAAAATTAACGCTCTGATAACTCGATCTGCACATTATTTCACATAGGTGTAGCATTTGTTCGATGACACCTATTGGACAAGGGGATAGCGATTCCGGCGAGGGGAAAACTCGTTGTCTTTGGCCCTATTCATCTCTGTCCACCCGTCTTCGTGAAGGCAACAGGCAGCTAGATTTTCCCTCCCGTCTCGGTGATCAATACCAGCCAGGGGATCACGGGGTAGTCCGGCTAGCTCGTCTGAAGGTTGCCCAAGTCGGATGACGGATCTCAATGCAATCTGTTTTGGTCCGGTTGAAAAGGGTTCGGTCTCGACCGAGTTCGATTGGGACTCTTACGGATTTCTAAGAGGGGTGCTCTTTTCAGCTGAGCCACTTTGGAGGCGATAGGTCGTGGAACCTACCAATATTGAAGA
>JAKBHQ010000330.1 GCA_021836665.1 Thermoplasmata archaeon | reverse complement strand
AGCTTTATGCGGTGCCAGATGGCGCAGCTTGGCGAGATCATATCGTCGCATCCCCCCTGGAGTACGCATCGGAGCTTCGATTTTCCCTTGGATTTCCCATCTACGTAAAGTTTCAGGGCGGACACCTAATTCCTCGGCTGCCACTCTGATGCTCACCAACATATCGCTATTCTAGACATTTTCGCCAGATATGTCAAGTAGTGTCTAGCAATTAGCTTACTGTATCTACCCCAATCCTCAGCGCGACATTTCCTTCTCCGGGTTTATGCAAATGAACTCAGAGGTCAGAAAGAAGATACTGAGGGTGAAGCTCTACGAGAATATTAGAAAAGTAGCAACATTACTGTTTGGTAAGCCAACGGATAAGCGTCCTAGTACCGAATCCCGTACCGCCCTTTGCAAAGATTCCCGAATCCTTGTCAGACCTGGCCGGTCCTGCTATATCGAGATGGGCCCACTTTGTCTCGCCAACAAATTCCTGCAGCAAAAGTCCGGCGGAGATCGCTCCCGCAGCGCCCGCTTCGCCGATGTTTCTCATATCAGCTATCTCAGACTCGATATGCTTCTTGTAGGACTTAGGCAGTGGAAGGCGCCAAT
The DNA here is from genome assembly GCA_021836665.1 of Thermoplasmata archaeon. The sequence goes on along the minus strand of JAKBHQ010000330.1, from coordinate 4,934 downwards.
AAGACTCTCCTTCAACCGAACCATCACTAATCAGCTCCCCAATTAGTTCGTCATCATTGCCCATCACCCCGGCGATCTCGCCACCCAGAGCCACCACGCACGCCCCAGTTAATGTCGCAAGGTCAACGATCTTTTCCGCTCCATCTTCGACCGCTAGTGATAACGCGTCCGATAGGACGAGTCTCCCTTCAGCATCGGTGTTGAGAACCTCTATCGTCTTGCCAGAGCGGGTAACGAGTACGTCTCCTGGCTTTGTCGCGGTTCCGGAAGGAAGGTTCTCTGTCAGTGCCATGTAGCCATTGACTTCGTATGGGCAATCGAGTTCAGCAAGCGTACTCATCGCCGCCAAAACGGCCGCTGCACCCGACATGTCCGTCTTCATGGTCATCATAGAATTGCCGGGCTTCAAGCTGAGTCCGCCAGAATCGAAGGTAATCCCCTTGCCAACAAGAGCCAACTTTGCCTTGGAATCACCTTTAGGACGGTAGCTAAGTCGGATCATCCTCGGTGGCTGCACTGAACCAGCAGCCACTCCCAAGAGGCCACCGAGCCTCTCCCTCTCTGCATCGTCCTCATCCCAAACTCGAATCTCCAAATGCGAGGTCAGTGCCACCTCTGAAGCTACCTCTGCAAAACGCTTAGGGGTCATAGTCTTGGCGGGCTCATTTATTAGGTCCCTGGCAAGCCAGGTAGCACGAGCGGTAACTTTTGCAATCGACACGGCATTGTTTGCTGCATCAATCCAATCGGTTGGAACGACCAGTGTCGCACAGTCGTAGGCCTTAACGGCCTTCGAAAGGGAAGCCTCGCTGCGTAAAGCATCGTAGCGGTAGGTTCCAAGCAAGACACCTTCCGCAATGGCCAGAATGGTGTCAGATACTTCCTCTAACTCTGACTCAAGCCTAGAGATTACAAGTGCCGAATTGCCACTTCGCGATAGCCTGCGAGCGAAGCTCGCACCCAGATATCTAGCGGCATCCAGATCAAACTCGGCGCTTTCGCCGGCGCCGATCAATATGACCTCTTTGTCCTGGTAGGTCCCAGGGGCCATCTCACCACCCTCACCGGTGAAGCCCCAAATCCCCGAGGCAAGCGCCTTTGCCTCATCCGACTTTACGCAAGCCACGAAGGTCGGTATCGAATTTGGGATCGAATCCGAAACAACCAGATCTAGAAACTTCACCATGGGACTCCTGGGGTCATCTGTTTTCTTACAATCTAGATCGTGACCCGCCAACTGCACCTATCGACCGAACTATGCTCATCCGATTTGTTTTCCATCTAGCGAACCGGCGCTAAGTTTTTGCAACCAGACAATCCCCTCTTTCGTCGCCATTACGGGGCAACCACAATTCAATTAACCTTCTTACTCAATAGGTGATCGCCCTCTGCAAACCTAGCGAGCATCCACAAAAGGTCAGAAAGTCTATTTAGATAGGCACCGACCAGACTCTCCGGAATGGCTTGGGTGAAATCCACAGAATACCGCTCGGCCCTGCGTACGGTTGTCCTAGCGACATCCAGTAAAGCGGAGATGCGGTTCTGTCCGGGTATGACAAACTCCTTGGGCATTTCAAAGCGATCCTCGAAAGCATCGATCAGCTCCTCTAGAGCCGAAATCATTTCAACATTGATCATTGACCCTGTTGTAGCTAGCTTGTGTCGATTCTCTGGAAGTGTCGCAACTTCGGCCATTAAAAGCCAGAGATCCTTCTCAATACCAAGGCAGATTTGAGAGATCTCTCCCTGAGCCTCTGACCTGGCTAAACCTATTGCTGCCTGCGCTTCGTCTACGGCTCCGTTTAGCTCTATTGCGTAGCTGTTCTTTAGAGTGCGCCCACCGTATAAAAGACCGGTCGAGCCATCGTCGCCTTTTTTGGTATAGATCTTCAAGAGAAAAAACTTAGCCGTCCTGGCCGAAGTGACCTTCACTAGGCTTGTTATAGATGAAAAGTTACAATGAACTCCTCGCTAGCCGCAAGGTAATAATCTTCGACGGTGCCACTGGGTCAAACCTTCAGACTCTAGAACTGACCGCCGACGACTTTGGAGGAGAGGCACTCGAGGGGTGCAACGAAATCCTCGCCGTGACTCGCCCAGATGTTATCCAGAACCTTCACGAATCGTTTCTCGCCGTCGGAGCTGATGTAATAGAGACCGACACCTTCGGTTCCATCTCCACGGTATTGGCGGAATACAAAATTGCCGCCAGGGCCTATGAGCTCAACTTTAAAGCCGCCCAAATCGCTAAAGAGGTAGCATCGGGCTATTCTCGATCCGACAAACCCCGATTCGTGGCGGGATCCATGGGACCGGGGACAAAGCTCGCCTCCCTCGGCCAAATCCGATACAAGGACCTCAAAGATGCCTACCAGGTGCAGGCCGAGGGTCTGATCGACGGGGGCGTCGACCTCTTGCTGATCGAAACCGTATTCGACCTTTTAAGCGCAAAGGCTGCCATCGCCGGCGCAAGAGCGGCGATGGCCAAAGCTGGTCGGGATCTGCCGCTACAGGTTCAGGTGACAATCGAACTCACCGGGCGAATGCTCCCTGGCACGGAGATCGGAGCCGCCCTCGTCGCCTTAGAGCCCTTCGAGCCGATCGCTATCGGGATCAACTGTGCTACAGGTCCCAAAGAGATGGGGGAACACCTTCGCCACCTCGCCGCTAATAGCCCTTTCGCAATATCCTGTCTTCCAAACGCTGGCCTACCCTCCATAGTGGATTCAAAGATGCATTATGACGTGGGGCCGCAGGAATTAGCCGATTATCAGAGTCGCTTTGTGACCGACCTTGGCGTCCAAATAGTAGGTGGCTGCTGTGGAACCACCCCAGATCACATCAAGGCGATCGTGGACAGCTGCGCCAATCTGGAGCTGAAAGAGAGGAGGGCGGTTCTCGAACCGTCGGTCGCATCACTCTATTCGCCGGTGGCGCTCTCCCAAGATATTTCCTATTTGGCGATTGGAGAGAGAACAAACGCCAACGGTTCAAAGCGATTCAGGGAGGCGATGCTAGCCGGCGACCTAGACACCTGCGTCGACATGGCTAAAGAACAGACCAAGGATGGCGCACACATGATCGATCTGTGCGTCGACTACACCGGCGCCGACGGCGTACAAGATATGGAGCTTCTGGCTTCGCAGCTTGCCGTCCAGTCGACGATTCCGATCATGCTGGACTCTACCGAGGCGGAAGTGATCGAGACCGGGCTGAGCTTTCTTGGTGGAAGGCCGATTATTAACTCTGTAAATTTGGAGGAAGGCTCGGCACCCAACACCCGGTTGGACAAGTTCCTAAGGTTAGCCAAGGAATACGGCAGCGCCGTAGTGTGCACCTGCATCGACGAGACCGGACAAGCGAGAACCGCCCAGTGGAAGTTGGACGCAGCGAGGGCCATTTACGACATTGCCACTAAGCGCTACGGACTTCGACCCCAGGACCTCCTCTTTGACCCGCTAGTACTCCCAATATCTACCGGGATGGAGGAGTCGCGCTTTGATGGCAAAGAGACCATAGAAGGCATCAAACTGATCAAGGAGAATCTCCCTGGTGTCTTTACCGTCGTAGGCCTTTCCAACATCTCCTTCGGGCTCAACACGGCTGCGAGGGAGGTTTTAAATTCAGTCTTTTTGCAGGAATGCGTCGAAGCAGGTCTCGACGCGGCCATCGTGCATCCCTCCAAAATCGTCCCCCTCTCGTCTATCCCGGATGAACAGATAGAGGTATCTCTGGATCTGATCTACAACCGAAGGAAAGAGGGCTACGATCCCCTTTCTCGGTTGATAGAACTCTTTGAGGGTGCGGAGTCTCGTTCCAAGATCAAAATTGACCTCTCCTCGCTGCCGATTAGGGAACGCCTCTATCGGCGAATAGTCGACGGAAACCGGGTAGGTCTCGAGTCGGACCTCACGCTCGCACTGCAAGAACCGATCAGCCCACTCGAGATCATCAACGGTGTCCTGCTAGACGCAATGGCCGAAGTTGGCGAACTGTTCGGTTCGGGAAAGATGCAGCTTCCATTCGTACTTTCTTCGGCCGAGACGATGAAGGCGGCAGTCTCTTTCCTCGAGCCTTACATGGAAAAGGTCGACCAGGCCAATAAGGGTACCATCGTGCTGGCCACTGTCAAGGGTGACGTTCACGACATAGGAAAAAACCTCGTCGATATCATCCTGACCAATAATGGCTACGTGGTCCACAATCTCGGGATCAAGGTCCCACTGTCTGAGATGGTGGCCAAGGCAAAAGAGGTGGAGGCCGACGCACTCGGTATGAGCGGGCTGCTGGTCAAGTCTACCCTGGTCATGAAGGAGAACATAGAGGAGCTCAATTTCCTCGGGCTATCCCATCTGCCCGTCATCCTCGGCGGGGCAGCCCTCACCAGAACATTCGTCGAGAAGGACCTCCGGAGTATCTACAAAGGTCGGCTCTTCTACGGCAAGGATGCCTTCGAGGGACTTCGGGTGATGGACCGCCTGAACGGGATAAAGTCCGGATCGATCGTAGACGACGAATTTGGTCGGAAGCTTTCCGAACGAAAGCTTCCGCCAAAGAGGTCTGCACAGATGTCAGAGATTGATGCTGCCCCCTCGGTTCTCAGATCTGAATCAGTCCCCTTTGACAACCCAATCTTTGTTCCGCCTTTTATTGGAACCGAGATCGTAAAGGGTGTCGCTCTCGAAGAGATCGCCAGCTTCCTAAACGAGACGGCACTATTTAGGAATCAATGGGGATTCAGACCAGAAAAAAACGAATCGGACCCCGAGTTCAAATCGAGGATCAGAAAAATTCTTCGGACTGAGCTGCAAAAAGCAATAGCCTTGCAAGCACTGATTCCGCAAGTTGTCTACGGATACTTCCCAGTAAATTCGCTTGGCAACGAGTTGATCGTCTATGGAGACAAAGATCGATCGGAGGAGCTGACACGTTTT
>JAKBHQ010000211.1 GCA_021836665.1 Thermoplasmata archaeon | reverse complement strand
CAAGGGCGGTCTTTACTACCTACCTTCTTCCGTTCGAAGCTACCTCCGCTCTGCTGGTTATTGCGGTCCTCGGAGCCGTGGTCCTCGCAAGGCGTGCCGCAACTCCAACCGATATAGTCAGCAAATTGAATACCGAGGGTTCGGACATCCTGGTGGAGGCTGTAGCTGACCCAGCATTATCTTCTGACGACGGGCAAAGGAGCCATCAATGACAATCCCGGGGAGCTGGTATCTGACCCTGGCCGCCGTTATTTTCACCATGGGAGCCCTGGGCTTGCTGGTGAGGAGGAACGTGCTAGTGATGTTCATGTGTATAGAGCTCATGCTCAACGCAGTGAATCTGACCCTGGTGACATTTTCACGAATGCTCGGTGACATTGGAGGGCAGGTGCTGGTCTTTTTCGTATTAGTAGTTGCCGCTGCCGAGGTGGTTGTGGGTCTTGGTATTATCGTTTCGATCTTCAGGCGCAGGGCGAATGTCACCGCCGATGACCTGCACCTTTTGAAGGGTTAGCCAAATGGTCTCATTCGTTGCACTTATTCCACTGTTTCCGATAGTCGGATTCTTTCTTTTGCTTCCGCTTGGAAAGAAGCTTGGCTATCCTAAAGCTGGTTGGTTGGGTACCGCGGCGATCTTTCTGTCGTTTGTCGCGTCCGTAATCACCTGGGTCGGCTTGTTAGCTAGGACCGGGACACATCGGGTATTCGTTGATCACCTCTTTACCTGGATGAATGTTGGGTCACTAAAACTAGGTATCGATCTGTACCTAGATCCACTCTCGATGACTATGGTGCTCTTTGTCACCGGCGTCGCGACCATAATTCATGCTTACTCAATCGGATACATGAAGGGTGACCCTAGGTTTCACCAGTTCTTCGTCTATCTGAACCTCTTTGTTTTTTCGATGATTGTGCTAGTTCTCGCCGGGAATATTCCGTTGGCGTTTGTTGGCTGGGAGGGAGTCGGTGCTTGCTCCTACTTCCTGATCTCCTTTTGGTATGAAAAGCCCAGTGCTGCAACTGCCGGCAAGAAGGCATTCATCGTAAACAGGATCGGAGACTTCGGCTTCTTGCTGGGGAGCTTCCTTCTGTTCTATTGGGTCGGCACGCTGAACTACGCTAATCTCTTCGGGGGCCACCTCATCCTGAGCAAGGGGAGCGCGACGGCAATAGCCCTGCTGTTTTTCCTTGGAGCTGCGGGAAAGTCCGCGCAGCTGCCGCTGTTCACTTGGCTAGTCGACGCTATGGAGGGCCCGCCCCCTGTGTCTGCGTTGATCCACGCAGCAACCATGGTCACCGCTGGCGTCTACTTGATGGCGAGGCTTGCCCCGATTCTACATTTGGCTCCAACCGCATCGATGGTGATTGCGATAGTTGGTGTACTGACGGCGTTTATTGCAGCGATGGCAGCTACCTCACAGGACGATATAAAGAAGGTGCTGGCCTATTCGACGGTCAGCCAGCTTGGATATATGTTCTTGGCCGTGGGATCGGGGGCGTACGTCGCCGCTATTTTCTTGATGGTCACCCACGCCTTCTACAAGGCACTTCTCTTCTTAGGCTCCGGTTCTGTAATCCACTCGATGCACGATGAGCAGGACATCAAGAAGATGGGAAGGCTGAGACGGTATATGCCCATCACTTCGGTGACCTTTATAATCGGCTGGCTATCGATAGCTGGCTTCCCTCCGTTTTCGGGATTCTGGTCTAAAGGTGATGTGCTGACAGCGGCGTTTCAGAAGAGCCCGTTTCTGTGGATTGTCGGGGCGCTGACTGCAATCCTCACCGCCTACTACATGGGCAGGGAAGTGATGCTGGTCTTCTTCGGTGATTCTCGCTGGAAGGCTATTTCGGGATCTGGCCATCAAGGGGGACATGAGGCCGGAGAACATGAAGGGGACATGCACGTAAGCGCTCCGCATGAGTCGCCAAGGATTATGACCCTTCCGCTGGTTATCCTCGCAGTCCTCGCAGTCCTCGGCGGTCTTTTGAACTTGCCCTTTGCCAGCTCAACGAGATTCCTGGAGAACTGGTTGACTCCGGTTTTCGGTTCAGCGCTCGTCGCCAATTCACTCTCGGGCACCGCCCAGGTCGTGCTTGGCGCAATGGACGCAGTCTTTGCAGTGATAGGTATATCGCTAGCTTGGTCGCTGTGGCGGACTAATTGGGATCAGCCGAACCTCGAGCCGGCACTTCTAAAGCGTGCTTGGGGGATCGATCTGGCGTACGATGCAGTCATCGCTAGACCTAGTACTGCTTTGGCGCTCAAGATGGACACGGTGGTCGATCGCAAGATCGTCGACGGGGTAGTCGTCCTCATAGCAACGGCTATTGCCAAACTGTCGGGGGTCCTCCGCAAGATCCAGACCGGCTATGTCAGGAGTTATGCGTTAGGAATAGCCTTTGGGGCGGTCATTCTGCTCGGCTATGCGGTTATTAAGGCTGGTGGATGATGCATAGTTTGACCACAGCACTCTGTAGATATTCAGCCATCGCCTCCAAGGAGAGTTGAACTTGTTTCCTTATTTGAATGTTTTGATAATCCTCCCGGTGGTGGCGTCACTTGTTCTGGCGATTCTGCCTAAGAGCTTGAGCCCAAAGGTATTTAGGAACCTTGGCAGGGGCTTTGCTTTGGTGGTATTTGCTATCTCTGTGGCAATGGCTGCGCAGTTCAAGGTCGGCTTCGGTGGATTTCAGATGGTGTCGGTCCATAGCTGGATTCCCACCTTCGGGATTTCATGGTCCCTCGGAGTCGATGGAATCTCGCTGGTCCTGGTTCTACTGACATCTCTTCTGTTCGTAGTTGCACTTTTCGGGGCTGCTGAGAATAAAGATGAGAAGGCTTACGTAGCCTGGATGCTGTTATTGGAAGCGGCCTGTATCGGTAGTTTCTTGGCCCTTGACCTGTTTGGTTTCTTTCTCCTCTTCGAGCTCACCTTGATCCCTACCTACTTCCTGATTGGAAACTGGGGCTTCAAGAATCGTGGCAAGGCGGCGGTCAAGTTTTTCGTCTATACCTTTTTGGGATCAGCATTCATGCTGGTCGGGATTTTGAGCCTCGTTTTCATTCACCAAGCAACGACGGGTCACCTCACATTTGAGCTGGCTCAACTTACCAAGACGACTCTCAGCTCAGCAACGGCGAAATGGCTATTTCTAGCCTTTACCGCCGCCTTCGCAGTGAAGGCTCCGGTATTTCCGTTCCATACCTGGTCTCCGGATGCATATGGGGAGGCTCCAACCTCCACCGTCATGATCCTTGCCGGCGTCATGGCGAAGCTTGGCACTTATGGAATGATCCGCTTTGATTTTCAGCTTTTCCCAGCCGCAGCCAAATCCTTGGCGCCAATCCTTATGACTCTCGCCGTGATCGGCATAGTCTATGGAGCGATTGTGGCTTCGGGCGAAAAGGATCTGAAACGACTGATTGCCTATTCGTCTCTTTCGCATATGGGATTCATAGTCCTTGGATTATTTGCTCTTAGCACTCAAGGCCTTTCCGGAGCGGTACTTCAAATGGTGAATCACGGGTTGTACACGGCGGGAATGTTCTTGCTTGTCGGGTTGATTTACGAGCGACATAAGAGCACTGATACGAATGTTCTGTCGGGGATCCAGGCGAAGGCCCCTATTTTTGCCGGCGTATTCACATTAGTGATGATGGCCTCAATTGGGGTTCCTGGCTTAAACGGTTTCGTCGGCGAGTTCCTGATACTTTTGGGAACCTTTGTTACTCACAGGTGGTGGGCGGTAGTTGCCGCTACCGGCGTGATTTTCTCAGCGATATACCTGCTCTGGGCCTACCAGAAGGTGTTTCACCGCAAGGATGAGGCTGACAGGCCTTTTGCTGAGATTAAAAAGAGCGAGTTTTTGGCAATTGCTCCAATCTTGATCCTGATTGTCTTTATCGGGGTCTATCCAAGACCTTTCCTAGATCGGATTGATCCTTCAGTGCATACCCTGATGCGACAGATGTCGGTGACTTACACAACTCCCGCAACTAGCGGTTCAGCAATTGGAAGCGGGGTGAGCAAGTGAGTCCGCACCTGCTATTGACTTTTGCGGGCACCGCAAAGATAGCCTTGCCGAAGATCGACTATTCTTCGATCTTGCCGGAGCTGGTGATGCTCGGTGCGGCGATTATCTCGATGATAGTGTCCTCGCTGACGCCAAGGCGGGATCTTACTTGGCCTTACACGGCCATAGGGGTAGTCGCTTCTTTAGTGGCCGGCGAGTGGTCCCTTCATCTTTTTGAAGTTGTTAGGTCTCAGGGAGCGAAGGCGACGATAGCCGGAGCGATATCGTCTGACGGTTTTTCAACCTTTTTAATGGTTGTGATTTCGGTGTCGGTACTTCTGTCGTTACTGATAGCGCAGGGCGTTATCTTTAATGACGCAGCGAAAGGGCCTGAATATTCAGCGCTCATCCTGCTATCGGCTTCGGGCGCAATGTTTATGGCAGCGGCCAACGATCTGATTGTTGTTTTCTTGGGACTTGAGATTCTTTCGATCTCTCTGTATGTCCTGGTTGGATTCAGAAGAAGTGCTTCCGAATCGCAAGAAGCAGCTATGAAGTACTTCGTTCTTGGTGGATTTTCGTCTGCTATTTTTCTTTATGGCATTGCATTGACATATGGGGCAACTGGTACTTCGAACATATCGAAGATTGCCCAATACCTTGCGAACAATACCTTGACTTCAAATGGGGTTCTGCTAGCTGGCATGGTGCTCATTTTGGTTGGCCTCGGCTTCAAAGTGGCTGCGGTTCCTTTCCACTTCTGGACGCCCGATGTCTACCAGGGGGCGCCTACTTCGGTTACCGGATTTATGGCGGGGGTGGCAAAGGCCGGTGGATTCGCTGCGCTTTTGAGAATCTTTTATGTCTCATTCAGTACCCTTAGCCTCGACTGGAAGCCGCTGATTATCACTTTGGCGGTGTTGTCTACGATCGTGGGAGCGGTCCTCGCACTATCGCAGAGGGATGTGAAGCGGATGCTCGCCTATTCGTCGATAAACCATGCCGGGTTCATCTTGATAGGGTTGGCAACTGCGACCGCCTACGGTATTTCGGATTCCCTGTATTACTTGTTCGCATATTCCATCATGATCGTCGGTACCTTCGGAGTGATTTCGATGGTGTCAGCGGCGAGGGGCAACTTTGAAGGGCCGATACTTGTTTCAGATCTCAAGGGACTAGCTAAGCAGAATCCAGCTCTAGGACTTGCGCTGGCAATATTCTTGGTGGCTCAGGCTGGAGCACCATTTACTACCGGCTTCTTGGCTAAGTTTTCTGTTATCTCGGCTGCTGTTCAGTCAAAGGAATATTTGCTAGCGGTAGCGGCGATGATGACTGCGGTAGTAGCGGTTTACTTCTACTTGAGACTCGCCTTCGCAATCTATACCGACCGGGAGGACGACGAGAAGTTGGCTGTAGCTGCATCGGGTGGCGGGGTGGCAACCGAAGTTGAGACTGTGAAGGTAACCTATAGGCCTCCTGTGGTCACTCTGGTAGGCGTTGGTCTCGCTATGGCGTTTACGATTGTTTTTGGTATCTACTCGTCGCCCTTGATAACTTTCGC
>JAKBHQ010000036.1 GCA_021836665.1 Thermoplasmata archaeon | reverse complement strand
AGAATGGACTACCCACTCGCACTTTCGACTGTGAGCTTGGTTGGCGAAAAGCTAGGTCGATACCTTAGTGAGGGATGAGTTTGGCTGATTATTACGAGTTGCTGGGCGTTTCGCGCAGCGCAACCGAAGATGAAATAAAAAAGGCATATCGGCGATTGGCTCGCGAGCATCACCCCGATATTACCGGCGGTGACAAGGACTCCGAAGAGCGTTTCAAAGAGGTGACCCGGGCATATGAAACCCTCCGGGACCCCGAGAAGAGACGTATGTACGACACTTATGGCTCCGATGATCCACGAATGGCACAAGGTTCTGCTCAGGATATATTCGGTGCTGGCTTCGGAGATATCTTCGAGACCTTTTTCGGGCAGGCATTTGGGAATAGTCCATTTGGCCAGCAGGGTCCAAGGCGAGGCGGAAATGCCGAAGTCACCGTGGTGCTTACTTTTGAAGAAGCCGTATTTGGAGTCAAAAAGGACGTAACCGTCCGGCTTCCCGTGGTCTGTGGAAGTTGTGCTGGTTCGGGGGCTCAACCCGGAACGAGTGTTCAGACCTGTGGAACTTGCAAAGGAGCCGGCCAAGTCAGGAAGGTCCAGCAGAGCTTTCTCGGTAGGGTTGTAACTACGGTTCCTTGCGACAAGTGCCGTGGTGAAGGCAAAATTATTACCCAGCCGTGCAAAACTTGTCGAGGAGAGGGCATAACCGTCGAAGATAGATCCTACGTTATAGACATTCCGCAGGGGGTCGATGAAGGTACTACTCTTAGGCTGCCAGGCAAAGGCCCAGCGGCATCTCACGGAGGTCTTCCGGGGGACCTCTATGTAAGGGTAGCGGTATCTAAGTCCGACCGCTTTACGAGGGATGGGATAAATATCAGGGCCCAGCAGTCTGTTTCGATCGCCCAGGCGTCGTTGGGTACCTCGATTCTCTTTACCACATTGGATGGCCAGGAGACTATTGCAGTTGCCCCTGGAACTCAAAGCGGTACTGAGATCGTGCTAAAGAACAAAGGTGTTCCACAGCTCCAGGGTAGACGTCGAGGAGATCTGATTGTAACCATCGTCGTAGTGACGCCCATTGACCTGAATGATGAGGAAATTGGACTACTTCGGAGGCTCGCAGAAATAAGGGGAGAAGTTATATCTGAGCCCGTCGACCAGGGTATTTTCTCTAAACTAAAGTCAGCCTGGAAGTAGACGAAGTTCGGAAATTTTCTCGATTCTTGCATTAGAGGCTAAGAAAGATAGATCGCTCTTTGAACGTAGGTCAGCCCGAGAAAAGTCACCATTTTGTGGTGGCTAGATGATTTCAGTTAGGAGTACCATCTGAAGACGGCCACTTGGACCTATGTCAAGGACGTCGCTGAACCGCAGCTTTACATGGAAGATATCCACCATTTGGTGAATGTCAAAAGGCTGATTGAGGGTGAAGGGCTAGTTTTGTCCGACGGGAAGGGGTCCTGGGCGGAGTTCGTCGTTACGAAGGCGACCAAGGCTCGAAACGGAGGACTCTCCCTCGAGCGCCAGGGTGAAATAGTAGTCGACCCTCTCCCTCGCTATCCGGTCGGTGTAGCCCTTTTCATGCCCAAACTCGACCGTTTGAGTTGGGCAATACAGAAGTTGTGCGAGGTTGGCATCGACGAAATCTATCTCCTAAAGGACGCATTTGATAGGCGTGGCGGAAAACCACCATCAATGGATCGGCTGTCTCGTGTTCTAAAGGAAGCCGGAGCGCAATCGAGGCGGAGCCGACTACCACTATTAGATGAAATCGGAAGTCTTAATAATCTTATTGACTTTAAAGAGGTCGCTCTGTGTGACTTTAATGGCGGACCCCTTCGTTCAATCCACCGAACCTTAGTGGTCGGCCCAGAATCGGGAATGATGTCACCGGACAAACCTTGTGAAAAGGTCAAACTTCCTGGTGGCGTCCTACGTACGGAGACCGCTGCGGTAGTGTCCGCAGCACTAATGGTGGCACTTAGGGAGAATTTGGTGGGCGAGATTGACAAAGCGTGGCCAATTTGACGGACAATTCCGCCTTTACACTTGCATTTGTTGACACTTAGAGTGCATAATTGGAATATGAGTGAAGAGGAATTGTCACAGAGCTACGCAGTAAAAGTCGGCGAGAGGCTGAGGTCGATTCGAAAGCAGAAGAAACTTTCCCTTCAGGCGGTTGAAGAGCTTTCTGGAATGGAATTCAAATCTTCGGTCTTAGGAGCTTACGAGCGAGGTGAGCGTTCGATTTCGGTTCCGAGGCTGCAGAGACTAGCCGCAATTTATGGCGTGCCAAGTGACCAGCTCCTACCCAAGGACACTGTCCCAGAGGTATTTCATTCGACGGATTTCGTTCCGGAGCTCCCTTCGAGGGGTACGCCCAAAGTGGAAACTATTACCGTAGATTCTCCTTCCAAGCCAGAGGAAGGAATGAGGGGCATTGGACCCAAGGTTACCATCGACCTAACTCGCCTGGGCGAAGTGAGTGGCCCAGAGAAAGAGCTGCTTAAGAGGTATCTAAGCATGATCCAGGTCCAAAGGCAGGACTTTAACGGACGAATGATAACAATAAGGGGTGAAGACCTGAAGGTCGTGGGTGCCCTCATGGATATGACCGCCGAGGAGATCGCATATAGGTTGGACGAGCTCGGACTGAGGGTTTTAGTTTAGGGGTGACTCCTTAGCGTGGATTTGCTGTCCGAGGGAACCCGATGTATGGCAGCGGGTCCTAGCATTTAGTCCGTGGGAAAATGCGGCAGTTCCGGCTTTGGATTGTATGTTCATATTCCTTTCTGCACCTCCAAGTGCTCCTACTGCGCATTCAGTGTTAGCCACAATGGCCTTGACCTGCAAGGCGAATATTTCAAGGCCTTAGGGGCTGAGGTGAGGCACTACCTAACGAATGGCCCCTTTCTCCTTGGTGAGGGTGGATTCGACACCGTATACTTCGGGGGTGGTACCCCGAGCCTGGTAGAGCCGTCATTGTTGGGAAATTTCCTGGCGTCGATACCAGTTGCCATCGGAGCGGAAGTGTCCGTCGAGGTGAATCCGGAGTCGGCCCGTAAGGACCTTTTTACCAGCTACCTCGATTTTGGTGTAACCAGAGTTTCTATTGGCGTTCAGAGCTTCGACGATAGGGTTCTTCGCTACTTTGGTCGAAACCATGATTCCTACGGAGCCGAGAAGGCGATCGGACTTGCAGCTGACACCGAGGGCCTCTCCGTCGGGATTGACCTGGTTTACGGTTCAGAGGCCGAAGATGATGAAAGCTGGGAGTCTACGGTTTCAAAAGTAGCCTCCCTCGCACCAAGAGTTTCACACGTGAGCGCTTACGCACTTGGTATCGAGCCGAGGACAAAGCTGCACCATCTAAGGGCAAGCAGCCAAAGTGAAGACGTTTTGGCCGCTAGGTACCTCATGGCGGATGAGGCATTTGAGGGTTGTGAATTGACTAACTACGAGGTATCAAATTGGTCTCTTCCTGATCGGCACTGCCTCCATAACACCAACTACTGGAACTGGGGGGATTACCTGGGAGTCGGACTCGGTGCCCATTCGCATTTCGGGAGGCTGAGATGGTGGAATGAACCTTCCCTCAAGGGCTATATCGCCGCAGTGAAATTAAATGGGAGCGGATTTAAAGGAGGTGAGGAGTTGGAGGATTCACAGATTGCGACAGAGAGATTGATGCTAGCACTGAGGACTAAGAACGGCTTATCGGCGGACGAACTAAGGATCCTTACTTCCAGGTATGAAAATGAGAAGCTTTTAGAGCTATTCGAGATAGAGGGTGGCCGTGCCAGCCTAAGACCGACTGGACGCCTACTAGCCGATGGAGTATTCCGAGCACTGTCCAACTAATTGGAGACCGGAATGTGATGGAATTTAACAAACAGCTTTCTAAAAGGCAAGCTCTGAGACTTGGCAATGCATTGGACGAACTGGATACTGGGTCTGTCCGTTCGGCAGTTGCTACCCTTCGGACCGTCCTGGTGGAATATTTTGGGGTCGAGGACCTAAGGACACCTCTTGTGGAACTGGGATGGTCGAAATGGTTGGTCGACACCATTTCAAGTGGATTGGATCGAGCATTTTACAACGACGAAATAATGGTCATTTCCGAGGCTATCTGTGCGATGATCGAGCTTCGTCGGGTCACAAAGCTCGATCATCGCAATGACACCTGGTGAACCTAGCGGAATCGGCGCATCAGCGAATCTGCTTGTTGTTTCCCTGTTCATCGGCTTTGCGATATTGTTAGCACCACTACTGCGAGTAGCTTGGAATGGTGTCGGAGAATAAAGTTATTGTTTCCAAGGTAGTTCCAGGTCGGCCGTTGGTGATTCCCCATGGCGTGATATCTGCTAAGCCAGACCCAAGAATAAGACTCGTGAAGGTCCATGACCCTGCGACTTCGAAGGAGTACGAGCTCAAATACGAGGTGGTGTCCCGGGATATTGTGCTCCAATCCCTGCCCGCTGGCCTCGCTTCTCCAAGGGTAGTGGTTGAGTTGGAAGACGGATCGGAGGTCACCTTCAGGTCACGAGAAGTAATCCTCAGCGGTGCGACTAATTTCCGTGACTCCGGTGGATATCACATTAAAGCCGGAATTCTCCCTTGGGATCGGGTTTTTAGGTCCGACAACTTGGCCAAGGTTAGTTTTGCTGATTGGCAGAACATTCATTCCCTGGGGATCCGAAGGATTGTGGACCTTAGAGTGGCCGAAGAACGTATTCAGTCGCCAACCAAGTTGCCGGAGAGCTTTGGTGACATTGAACTAATTTCGATTCCGATGAGTGGTGAGATCGCCGGCACCATGGATGCAATTTCAGTAATTCTCAATGGTGGATTAGAGTCGATAAGCGCATCCGATATGGGAGAAATGTACCGGATTATGCTCAGGAGTCACTTTGATGACTTTCTATCGGTACTTTCGTTGCTTGAGGAGGATTCATCCTCTGCCACCTTGGTGCATTGCACGGCGGGGAAGGATAGGACCGGACTTGTTGTCGCTTTTTACCAACTCCGCTCTGGGGTACGAATCGAAGATGTCCTATCGGACTACGTGAGGTCGAATATTCTAAGAACTCCCTTCCGAGTCGAGTTCTTGACGCCGGTATTCAACGAAGCAGGCATAGACATCACGAGGTTCATTCCTTACCTCTCTGCGCCTCCGAAGGCTTTTTTTGAAGCGCTTGCCTTTGCCCGAAAACAGTACCCGACGCTCGTCTACCCAAGACCGGTAGGCCGGTGAATTTGACAGTCGGCCCAGAGACGCGCGATTGGCCATTAATAAGAACTTGTTTGTCGCTCGTTGATGTTGGGTTTGTGTGTTGGGTTTGTGTGTTGGGGTTGTGTGTTTGGGGGCCCGGTCTCTTTGAGTCTGAATATCAAATGATCAGGAGAATCGTTCTCAAGCTTTGATATTCGTCGGAGGTTGAGCTTAGTGATGGTGAAGGCGTCAAAGTTAAGTCAGGTGTCGAGGCTTATTTTTTCAGCTTGCTGTGGGGCGAGGAGCTAGAGCCTGATTGTACATTTAGGAGAAAGCTAGTAGACGGTGACAGAAGTTCCCGCTAAGAATT
>JAKBHQ010000016.1 GCA_021836665.1 Thermoplasmata archaeon | reverse complement strand
CTGTATCGCATCTATGGGACGGCCAAGACTGGGAGTCTGCCAAGCAAGAGGTGATATCATTCGTCCGTATTGATCAAGCAGCTTCTAAATGAACCCTTAGCCATCATCTAACTGTGGATTCATTTCGATGGACCAAGCACCAGCCACATGAACGCTCCCGGCTGTTATCGGCAAGTGGAAAATTTGCAATGCGCACGAAGTCGGCGTCCCACGTTTTCCCAATGTAGTGGCCACCAGTTGCCAGACCACAACCAGACCACATAATGGTGGTCTGTAACGGTTCGTAACGGATATTGCCGGATTGTCTTTTCCCTGTCTCACCAGCACATCTTCTGACAACTTGCTGGTCGGAAGCGCCCGGAAAGTACCTTTGCATCAGCTTCCCAAGCTGAGAACGCGAGTTCGATTCTCGTCGCCCGCTCCAGGCACATTATCTTTTCAGCGGCTAAATCTAAGTCGGTTTTATTGACAGGCGGTTCTGAAAGCTACGCGCAAACCAAATCCCAACTACATTGCATACACTTTTATGGACAGAACAGCTTGGGTCCAAGGGGGTCAGAGCAACAGGCTCGGCGTCAAATTTGCAACAGCCAAACCTTATTGAAAGCCATTTTCAGATAGCTTGCTAGACGATCTATCCGACTCAATCGGTAGTTAGGTTCACGCCTGTTGGTCGGCTGGTGGGTCGTTACGCCTAATATGTGTAACCTCAGCAGATTCGGTAAGGCTCGACAGTGCGGCTGCTATCGCCCTATCCCTGTCCTCAGTAGCTGATGATGGATTCCATATGTACTGTTTAGCCGTACCCTTGTGACACAATAGACGCCAGGTGGAAATGGTTGTGGTTTGCCTACCAGTTCCGAAAAGACGGACGAGGTCCCGAAGCGCTGCTTGTGCACGATAGTGTGTATAATCGTACACAGGAGGGATCGTATGATTAGCAGCTTTTCAACTCGAACAACATATCAAGTTACAGACCTTGCTCGAAATCATCGCGAGGTAGTCGACACGGCACGACATGGCGGGGCGCTCATCAGAGATAAGGACGGCGTAACCCTAATTCTTGCGCCAGCGAGCGAAGTAGCACAGGATCATGAACTAGCACAACTAGCGGGAGACTTCCTTCGGCTCTATACAACTATGGAGTTGCCTCCTGTGCAGCGCACAGTACCGGGATATGGGGCGTTTGCTTGGCTGGGAGTATTTGACGAGGAATACCAAAGACAGTTCATCAGCGAGCTGTCTGGCCCGTTTCTCGTAGCTCTATCTGGAGGTCCATTGGATCCGGTGGTGTCATTGATTGAGGACTGGAAGGCGACTGCAGTCACATATGCCGATGACGACCTGCGTGTCGAATTAACACGGCCACTTTCACGGCCACTTGAGACCGTCGAGCTATAGTCCGTGCCTATCAATAGACAGTCGAGACCAGAGGAGGCTGATCTATGGACTATCCGGCCCGCAAGCGCGCAAGCCGAGAAACAATGGAAGAGGGCTGTGGAAGCAGAGCCAGACCTAATGGCAAAGGAGCGGCATCGCCTTCAGGAGCGGCCACTCGATCGAGGGGCTAATCCCCGTCGGACGCACCAGCTCCGGGGTCCTCTTGGTAGTCGAACGATCGGTGAAAAGAAGCTGCCGCAGTGGCAACACGAAATTACTGGTGCGGGTCGTGTGTGGTACTGCCCTGACAAAGAAGTACGGTTGGTATGGGTCACCTACGTTTCGCTCCAGCACCCTCAGCCTACCAACTAGGAGGAGTTTTGAGCGAGCGCCGACCAAGAGCGACGCTAACGGCCTCAGGGCGTACCGTTCACCCCTCTCTTGGTAAGCAGTTCACCGACCCTCGGTCTTACGGCACTATTTGTGTCATTGGAAATTCTCTTTGGCGGGAGGAGATCCCAATGCTAGAAACTCATATGTGAGACGCCAAAGCGTCGGAATCTTGGACTCTTGGGCCAACTTACTTGCCACCTTTCAATCGGGTAACGGACGGTTTCGAGCGGCCGTAAATGTGACGCCGCGCCACTTTTAAATGGTGCGAGCCGAATAAACTCCCAGGTCATAGTCCATCATTATGTTCTGGTCAACTTCGAGCTCGACGCGCCCCGACATGACCCTGGCTGCACGGAGTGTGGTCGCGGGCCCAGGAGTCGCTTTGCCATGGGCTCTGGTCGGAAGCTCCCTACTCGATGAGCTAGGCGGCATTGTTTCTGGGCCTACCCAGAGAAAGTGCACACTCAGATTACCAACATACGATGTTGGTTGAAGGGATGTCACAATGGCAAATCAGCAAAAGGAAGTTCAAACTGGACTTCAAGGTTTTGATTGATCTGAAAATCGGTCCCAGGATAGTGACACCGTCGGATACTCCCGATGCAGCTCTTCTCAAATCTGAGATAGACAGTACTCGGTTATTGCCATCTGCTAACGACTGCTGAGTGCGCTCCACGGATCTACGTGAGGGATTCTGCGGTGGAGTGGGGGTCACCTCAGAAAACGGAAAATTGAGCACGCTAGGGAATCTTCCTAGCCACTTGGCGGAGTAATTCTCCGCGAGAGTGATCTATGTGTCAGTCCTCGATTTTGCATACCCTATACTTGCTTGACCTGGCTTGTCCACACACATTAAGTTTCGCCCATATTGCGGAAGGCGATGACCCGCTAATACGTTGTCGTATCAGTTTGCTGTCCACAGCACTTTCCAGCAGCTTTAGCGAGTTCCACGACTTGTCGTAGCCGCTCTTAATAATTATCGTCGACACTCTGTAATGCCAGCTTCAAGAGCGTCCTACACCAAGCCAGTGTTTCAATCCTGTGACTTATCACCTGGCTCAACGACTTCAAGGTCGGCACAGGGCGATTCAGGCCGTTACGTTCACTGGCCAACCCTTAGCGTACGATTTTTTCCGTTTTCTGAGGTGACCCCTATCAAACATCGACTGAGACTTGCCATTGACTGCCGTGACTAAAGGCGCTACACTGTGTACACAAAGGAGACACAATGGGCAAACTCAAGGCCGTTGGCGTTCGTGAATTTCGCAACAACGCCAGCACCTATCTCTCCGGCTCCGATCCGATTGCCGTGAATAAGCATGGTCAGGTGATCGGGTTTTACATCCCGCTCGAACGGGACCAGGACGAAGTGCGACGTGCTATTGCCAAGTTGGGCGCCACTGTGGAAAAGGTCCTTGAAGACACCGGCATGTCCGAAGAGGAGCTGGCGCAGCTGTTCGATGTGCGGCGGCGGTTACCTGAGTGATTGTGGTGGTCGACGCGAGCGTGCTCGTTGCAGAGTTGCTCCGCAAACGAGGACGTGATCTTTTTTGCCATCCGGAGTTGCGCAGTGTCGTCGCTCAAGACCAGTGGGAAGAGACTCAACATGAACTACCAAAACGAGCGAGGAAGATTGTCGAAAGTGGTCATTTGAGCCAACTGCAGGTCGACCTACTGTTGAGCCTCGTTGATGATCTTTTCTCTAGCCGCACCATTGACGTCATTCCTTCGTCTGCATACGAGGAGAAGAAGGCAGTCGCACTTCGTCGAGTGCCGCAAGATCCGAAGGATTGGGCTCCTGTCGCGCTAGCCATGACCATGGATGCTGGCATCCTTACACGCGACGGTGACTTTCTCGGATGCGGACTTCCGACATGGACGGTGGAGACCCTTCGCCTGGAGCTAGAGAACCTGTGATAGGAGTAATCAGGTTCATTTTTATCAAGGCTCACAATATGGGTTACCGTTAAGCAAGCTGGCACCAACCAACAAGTGGGGCCCTGGTCGCCGCCGCCACCAGGATTCGCCGCGTAGTGTTGCCTCATCGGCATCGGCTGGCACTTCAGGTTCGTGAACTGCGGTCATGGCTGCGACCGGCTTCAGCAACCGATTGGACGTACCTTCGTAGTGACCGCAGGTTCTTATGGCTACTTTTGGCCATGATCCAAGAGACGCTCACCCTACCGGAGTGGATGGGCGGGCACACCGCTGACGACAGACATGGGCTAACGCCGCTGTCCTGGAGCCACATTTTGCCGTACGGAGAGGTGAGGCTGGGGTCACGTCAGAAAACGGATCACAGAGTACGCTAAGGAATCGGAATCGAGCGTAATGGCCTGATGACTTCAGTGATCGGCACTAACCGATCTTTGTGAAATTTGGCATAGCGAATTGTAAGTACCCCGTCTCTAGGTCAACGTCCACCAGGCGCAAACACAACGCTTCAGAGGGTCGGAGACCGCAACCATACAACAAAAGACGAAATAACAGGGGCAGAGTCAGGCAACACCCACACCCTTGATCGAACGCAGCCAGCACTCTGATATGCCCCGGGTTTAATGGACACCCAGTTACTTGAGAACCGATCGGTTCTCAAGTTCTCTTTGAGTGATTGCGGCAGGAACCGCCCCTTCGGGCGACACCCTGCACAGATCACAGAGTACACCGCTGGCGCACTGGTCCCCTGCCTTGGGTCCTGGTGTCGAAGCGCATATTGGTGTAGGGACCTACTATGCGGACAGACGGTGGCCATTGGACAACAAGGCGGACCATCCGTCCCCAGGGCAGACGGTGGCTTGGGAGGATGGCGCAGACGGTACGGCTAGACATTGGGTTAGCAGTGGGTTGGACACGCCGTTGGCAGAGAGGTGGACCAAGATTCTGTCAAGAGTAATGGGCCACGCCGGTACGGCATTTGAATGTCTAAGTCACTGTTGGGTGGTGGAGCTACCACTAGTGGGCCAGGGTTACGGCTTTGACACAGGAGTAAGTAATGGTGTCGGTCCCCGTGGGGTTGAAGGGATAATCATTGTCCGGCCCGGTTTTGCAACGCAAGGCAGTTGTTTTAAATTTTGGATGTCAAGACACTATATTAGCTGTCAAGTAGTTGCGGGTTTTATCGCTACCTCCAGAGCCAAGTGTTGAGGTTCAAGAGCGGACAGAGCCTCTGAATGAATCTCATCTTGTGGCTTGCGATCAATCCCTCAATTTCTACCTGGTGGTCGCTGAATTGGCTTCCTTAGTCCCAATTAAGCCGAATTCGGCTTAGCACGGATCGAGGATCCTAATATTGAAAACTCAAATGCGGGACGCCATGGCATCGGCTACTGGGGCTCTTGGAGCCAGCCGACTTGCCAGCTTTCAATCGGGTACCGGACGGTTTCGAGCGGCAGCAAAAGTGACGCCGCGTCACTTTTGCAAAGTGGGAGGCAAATAAACTCCCAGGTCATAGTCCATTATTATGTTCTGGTCAGATTCTTCTCAAATCCGAGATAGACAGTGCGGGGTTATTGCCGTCTGCTAACGACTGCTGAGTGCGTTCCACGGATCGACGTGAGGGATTCTGCGGTGGCGAGGTCTCCCGCTACTGCCCGTAACTATGGCGGTCCAGAAAAGCTGATGGGACTGTTGCCGTCACCTTCAACTTTGATTTCCTTAGATCCAGGAAAGCCAGCGCAGCACTGGGTTTCCCGTGGAATTCATCAAAGAATTACCAGCTCAGGAACCTATGCGGCGTTTGGGTTAATCACGGAGATGCCTATGCGGGCCCCCGGAAAACTGAGCCAATATGTGAGTCGTGCCTCCAAAATAGAACGGGGGAATAAGTAAGATGAAATC
>JAKBHQ010000162.1 GCA_021836665.1 Thermoplasmata archaeon | reverse complement strand
TGCTGGCTTTATCGATGAGACCCCTGTGGCCAGGCATTTTCGTGACTCGAAGATCCTAGAGATAGGGGAAGGAACCTCGGAGATCCAGAGGTTGGTCATAAGTCGCGAACTTGGCCTTAAGCTAGCTTGAACCGACCTAGTTCGAGAAGGGTAAATTTCCATTAAAATGCCTCAGCCAAAGATCAAAGGTCTCGTCCTGTCGGGTGGAAGCGGAACGCGGCTTCGACCGATTACCTACACTTCGGCTAAGCAGCTCGTGCCGATAGCCAATAAGCCAATACTCTTCTACGGCCTCGAATCGATAGCCAAGTCCGGGGTCAAAGAGGTTGGAGTGATCGTCGGCGACACCCGGGAAGAGGTGAAGGAAGCCCTTGGCGACGGTTCGCGCTTTGGCTTGGAGATCACTTATATCGAACAAGAAAAACCCCTCGGTCTCGCCCATTGCGTGCTGATAGCGAGGGATTTTTTGGCCGATGACGACTTTGTGATGTACCTTGGTGACAATTTTATCCTCAAAGGTGTCGAGGAGTTCATAGAGAGCTTTAGGCAGAGGGAACCCGGGGTCAGTGCCCAGATTCTTCTGGCCAAGGTACCTGACCCGCACCGATTCGGCGTAGCCGAACTCGACTATACCGGGAAGGTGATAAGGCTGGTCGAAAAACCCAAGATCCCGCCGTCGGACCTAGCCCTCGTCGGTGTCTACCTCTTCGATAAGACGATACACGAGGCAGTCAGGTCGATCAAACCATCTGCCAGGGGAGAGCTCGAAATCACAGATGCAATCGACTGGTTGATCAGCTCGAATTATCGGGTGAATTCTCAAGTGGTGGACGGCTATTGGAAAGACCTCGGTGAACCCGAAGCCCTGCTAGATGGAAACCGATTAGCCCTCGAGATGATCGAACCCCACATTGTAGGTGAGGTGGATGAGTATTCGAAGGTAGACGGCCGAGTCGAGGTCGGTATTGGCGCGAAGATTATCCGCTCTATCATCAGGGGCCCGGCGATCATCGGTCCAGACGCGGTTATCGAAGATAGCTTCATCGGCCCGTATACGGCCATCGGCCCGGGCTGTGTTGTCGAGCGGTCAGAAGTTGAGTACTCGATAATCCTCAATGAGAGCTTTATCTCCGACATAGTTCGGATGGAGGGGTCGATCGTGGGGAAGCGAGCGAGGGTAGCGCAGAGGGCGACTCTCCCTTCGGCGACCCGGCTAGTGATCGGGGACAACTCCCGGGTCGAGATCAACAAGAACTAAGTACCGGCGAGTTTCGAACTGGTTCAAATTGCTGTGTTGATCTTCGTGGCCTAAGAGGGCACGCTAGCCACTTGGCGATCTAGATCGAGTTTTGAACCAAATAAGACGCCAGCGTGAATATGGCGTCAGACTTTGGATAAGGAGGTTCCAGGTTCGAGCCCTGGCCCGCCAGCAACATTTGCCCATTTCAGAGGCCATATTGCTCCAATGACTCCCAGAGTTGATTGATGGAAATGTCACGAATTAAAGTGTGACGCTCTAAAAGAGACCATAAGGGAATTCATTCCCGACTCAAGTAGAAGATCAGAAAACTAGGAAAGAGAAGACCCGTCTACAATTTGAGACGAATTTAAAGAAGACGCAGTCAGACCTCTCGAGAGTGGGAACTCCTCGGTAAGGCGGGTAGCCAAAGATCTTGGCATCCAAAAGCCGACGCTGTTCAACTGGGTTGACAAAGCCCGCAAGGAGCGGTGGGAAGTGGGGGCAACCCCGGATATCGCTGCAGGAAACCGTAGGCTTTGCAAATAGAACGAGCAACTCGCAATGGTGTAAGGAGATCTTAAAACGATTTGCGCCCCTTCTCAGAAATTACTTCCATAAGGGATTTTCAACCCGGGCGCCTGGGTATCCCAGTTGGAATCTACTCTGGGTGGTGGTCGGTTATGGGAAGGCAGGAAGAGCACATCACAAAAGAGGAGCCTACGAGGCACGTCGGTGGACGTCCCATCATCTATCGGGTGACGCTCTCTCAGGAGGAGTGAGAGAACCTAATAGCCCTCGTTCGTCAGACAACAGCCACACAGGCTCAGGTTTGCTGAGCCAAGATCGCTTTGTCGGTAGATGAAGGGATGGAGACCAACACGATTACCAAAACACTCTCTCTCAACGTAAACAGTAGATAAGTGGAGAACACGGTTCTCGTTGTGTGGGGTGGGGCCAGATTGGTCAAGCGTTTCCAGAGTAAAGAGGATGCGGAGTTTATAGCGCACACTGATACTGAGACCTAGGGTTCGATAGTTGACTAGAAGCCCGAGAGGGCCCGTCTACCCTCGGACGGGCTCGCATAGTTGAGGGCCTTGGGCTTGTTGGCTATCAGTTGGCATCTGAGAAGTGTAGGTATCTGTGCTAAGGCTGAAGTACAGCTTGGCGCCAGTCGTCGTCGAAACTACAATTCCGCCTGAAAGAACGTTGTCAATGGTAGTCAATTGAAGACCACTCGGAGCTGGGAACGTCTTTCGCTTCGCTGAGTCGTACCCAAAAAGAGATGTAGTCGCCGGAGTGATCGGGACTGCTGCGTCTGTCCATGGCTGGAGCGCGATCTGCGAATCGGTGATATGTCCAGATGGGCTAGAGTTCTCTTGGACCACACCACCTATGAGATGAACGCGTGTGGCGCTCGCACCTGGGGTTACACAGACGAAGGCGCCGACGGTGGATAATTGGATACCTGGAACCTCGAAGCCATTTACAACCGGCACTTTAGAGATAGGAGTAGAGGTAAATGTCCAGCCAGAGGTAGTCATTTTACCATAGCCGGATCCAGCCTCTGCCAACACGCCAATCTCGTGATTGTACCGCTGGGTCAAAGACTCCTGTCCGGCTTGAGCCTGTTGCTGGAGTTGCGAGACTTGTTTGGATGACCTATGGCCTGCATTGGGACTCTCTACGTCCTCTATCGTTCTAAGAAAGATCGACTGCAGAGTACGGGAGGAGGAGGGATTCGACGACGTGGATGCTGGGTTCCATGCAAAACTTCTGGCTACCGCTAGGTAGTTATCCTGGAAATGTTGGGGCCAATGCTGAAATTCTTGAACTTCGGTGCTGGATAGATCCTGTAAGCTCCACTCAGCACGAGTGCTCCCGGAGAACCTTGGCGGAAGACTAACGCTATCAACAACATGGGTCGATGGATCTCGCGCCTGTGCGGTGCCAACAGGGATAGCTACTGCACCAAGAACTAGAGCGCCAATGGAGACCAGGGGAACCGCCCAATGATTTTTGATACGCCGCTTGATGTATTCTACTTGCGTTTACTCACCTTTCTCGGATGGGTCCGGAAGGCCCTGGACGGCCCATTGTTGCCATCACAAAGATAATACATGTCAGTAACGCATTGGGCTAACGAAGGGTATG
The DNA here is from genome assembly GCA_021836665.1 of Thermoplasmata archaeon. The sequence goes on along the minus strand of JAKBHQ010000162.1, from coordinate 2,220 downwards.
CGATCCACCTGAAGCGCTAGTGGGTCGAGTGGAGTGGAGATGCGACAAACGCTCATAATCCAAAGGTCGCACGTGTGGAGAGCCACATCATTGCAAAAGTCGCAGGGCTGATCGATAGCGAGCACAAACGGAAAGTGATAGGATCACAGCAGGCGAGTTCTAATGAATGTGTTCCCTGAGATAGCCAAGAATCGCAAGGTACTCTGTATTGGAGGTGTAGCGGCAGCCGTGGTGGTTGCAGGCTCGCTTTCGCTAATTATGCCAAAGAGTTCGGGCCCGTCAGAGTTGCCAGGCTTGTCCGGTCTGACGCCTGCGAAGGCCGCTCATCTGCAACTCTATTTCCCTCTGTGGTAATCATGCAATGATGCAGCTTGGGGTAGTTGACGTGGGCCCATGTCGGCGCTGTGGGGTTGGTTGTTCCTGCCGTACCCGGGCTTGTGGTTACGCGTGCGGTGCCAACCCGTGCAGGATCGGATTTGCTTCGCGGATTACCGACCTGACTGTGCCGACTCGCGCGCGGCTAATTGATTTCGTTGGCTGCGCCTATTGTTCGGTTGCTACTTTGTTCTCTTGTACTAGCTTTAGATGTGCGTTATGAGCAGGCATGGTTCACGACTTGGTGGGCGTACTCGACTTGAGACGTATCCAAAGTTAGTGCTGGTCCTCTCGGCTGTGATGCTCGCCGCTTGTGGCCAAGCAGCGAGCAGGCCAAACAATACACAAGAGGCGACTATAACCACCAAGGCTCGCCCTCCCAGCACTGCGCTATCAATCAACGAACAGGCCATCGTGGCTGCGGTCGCTAAGCTTCCGGTGAATACTACATATCCAAACTTCGTCCCAGCCAAGACAGGTGGAGTAAATTCGGGGGCCGGCTGTCCTTCAACCTTGAATGTCGATCGATCTGCCACTTTGACATCCAATGAGGCGGTTGCGTTGGAGAACTCCATCAACGCTGATCTATCTGCTGAGAACTCAAGCTTCGTACGCTACTTTGATCGAGTGCTGCTTGATATGCCAAGCAACGGATTTGCACAGCTATTTGGACAAAACGTTGGCATTACGATCAGCGGATCGTACACCTCGGCCGATGTGTCCACTGAACCACTCGCCAGCGATGGTTCACTTGCGAACTCAGTGAGTTCTGCCTGCGGAACTTCGGTAATGCGCGCAAGTTGGAGAATTGTGTTTTGCGGCCCGAATACCGCTGTGAACGCTTGTAATCCAGGCATTACTACCACAGAATTGGCAATAGATAGAGACGGCCAATGGCTCATCTGGTACCTTGGAAGCGGTCTTCAGTAACCTTTATAGTTTCAACGCCACATAAACCCCACCGGAACGTTTCAGAAACCGTGTACGAAGTGGACCGGCTCAAGGGGCCGTCCAACTTTGTGAACTTTCGTATCAGAGCGCTAACAAGAGGAGAAGCGGATTACCTGCTCCCATGCCCTAGCCATGAACTACGCTCCTATAGGACTTCCTAGGCCCGAGCAACCCGTTCGACTCTTGCGCCTCATTTCAGAGTTACTTCACGGCTAGCCGGCCAATGAGTTCATCATATGACTCGGTGGAAAGCTTGTTTGAGGGGTTACTGGCGGCAAGACTCCAACAACGTTGTAAGTAACCACTGATGATGGCGAACCCGTCGGGCATGCCTGCGGTGCAGCTACCGGCAATGGACTCCCCTGAGAACTGGGAATAGCCAGTTTGAAATAGCAAGTTTCCCTGCCGTTTGCGTCTTGTTGGGCCAGTGATGAACCCTTTGCAGGTGGATTAGATGGGTCCTGGGTCGTCGTTATGATCCACACTTGCGCCTTGGCCTGAGGTGCTAGCACGATCGCCGGGGAGCTAACAGTAGCAGGTGTTCCAGTCATACGTATGTCGGTTGCTCGCTTGGCGGTAGTTGAGAACGCGGCAGTCGCAGACGCTCCAAGCCATGGCCCAGTGATCCCCATTAAGCCAGCACCACCGATGGTGCAGGACCGACTACTACCGGAATTTGTGAGGACGTCCGAGAATGCAACCTTAAAGCCCCCGAGGGGAGCAACTGGTCCAACTGTGGCAGTCAGCACCCCTGGGCCACAAGGAGGTGTAGACGTGGAAGCAGCTTGAGATACCTGACTCTGCCGCTATCTTTGGACCGATTCGCTTGAGTCTTTGGACCAGCTGAACGGAATCTTAGGACCGGAGTGCTGGAATCTTAGGACCACTTCGCTG
>JAKBHQ010000007.1 GCA_021836665.1 Thermoplasmata archaeon | reverse complement strand
CAGCTTTTGAAAGGTATAGCCGAAGCGTTTGGCGCATTGAATGGTCCGTTGAGTTCTGTTGTCTTGGCCGAGGGGCTGATGAGGGGGTCGAAGTTAGCCGACTCGGCTGTCTTGAGGCCTAAAGAGGGGACCATCCTAACTGTAGCGAGGTCTGGGGCTAAAAGCGCTATGGCGCTTCTTAGCCAAGGAAGAGCCGTTGAAGTTGATGAACTGCTCACCGAGGTGCTCAAAGAGGCGCGAACTGCTCTGATCGAGACGACGAATCAACTCGAGCAGCTCAAAAAGGCCAATGTTGTAGATTCTGGCGGAGCGGGCCTGATTTACCTCTTTGAGGCCCTATTGGTAACTTGCACAGCGGAGCCCTTGCCGGCCTCACTTTCGAGCTATTCGTGGTTGGAGCGGGCGAAAGAGCTAGAGGGACCGTCAGTCTTAGAGGCCAACGACGTTGAACAGTCCGAGGAGGAGGAACTCCGCTACGAGGTGATGTACCTTCTGGAAGCGGAGGAGCCCGCTGTCTCGGCGATGAAGGAAGTCTGGGCCGGCCTTGGCGACTCCATCGTGGTTGTCGGATTCGACGGAATCTTCAACTGCCATATCCACACTAACGATATTGGGGCGGCGATTGAAGCGGGGATAGGCTCTGGCCAGGTTAGAGATATTCGAGTGACAGACCTCAGGGAGCAGGTTGAGGAGGAGCGATGGGTCCGGGTTGCGGGTGACGAAGCCGTAGATAAGCAGCCTACTCCGAGGGTTAAGACTGCGGTGGTAGCGGTCGCAAACGGAGAAGGGCTGAAGAGGATCTTCGTATCGATGCGCGTTAATCAGGTAGTCCTAGGCGGCCAGTCGATGAATCCCTCGACCAAGGATCTCCTCGACGCAATTTCCGCTTGTAATGCCGACTCAGTAATAGTACTACCCAATAATTCGAACATTATCGCCTCCGCAAAGGTCGCTTCCACCTTGGCGGGATTACCTGTGAAAGTCATGGCGACAACGAACGTGTTGGAGGGTTTCTCCGCACTGATGGAGTACGATCCCGATGCTTCGCTTGAAGAGAACTTTGAATCCATGTCGAGTGTTGCCACTCAGCTGAAAGTTGGCGAGGTGACCCGGGCAGTCAGGGATTCTGAAGGGATACACGGCCATGTCCTTGCGGGACAATGGATTGGCCTGTCTCAATCTGGCATAGAAGTGTGTGGTGATCTACTGCCGGACGTGGTCATTATGCTGATCAAGAGTCTCCTTGGCGATGGTCATGAGATTTTGACGCTGATCGAGGGAGAAGGTTCATCCCTGGCGGCTACTAGAGCAATCAAAGAGGCCGTGGAGGTGGACCACCCAAATCTGATAATCGAGGTCCACTATGGCGGACAACCACTGTACCCCTATCTAGTTGGGGTCGAGTAGCCGACGGCAAAGGTGTAGATGGCAAGGACTTTACATTCTCTCTCCGCTATTGAGGTCGGGGTTCTCAAGGGTGTCGGCGCCAAAATGGCTGTCGCTTTGGAGAAAGTTGGCGTAAGGTCCATTTTTGACCTGGTTACCTACTATCCCCGGCGCCATGTAGACAGGACCAATGAGGCGACCATCGACGAAGTGGTGCCAGGGGTCGAGACGGTCGTATTGGGTAAGATAACCCGAGTCACCACTAGAAGGCTCCGAGGCGGAAGGGTGATTGTAAACGCCACCCTTGCAGACGATACTGGATATTTGGATCTGGTTTTTTTCAATCAGCCCTACCGTGAGCGGCAGCTCCAAGGGGCTAACGACGTGGCCGTCTTCGGTAAGGCAGAAGAGTACCGGGGGCGTTTTCAGATGACCAATCCAATAGTCGATTTGGTGGGCGCTACCACGGGAAAGATTGTCCCCATTTATCCCCAGTCGCAGATGGCGGGCCTTTTGACTAGGGACATAGCTAAGTTTGTCGCCGAGGCCCTCGATCGAGCGGGCGAAATATTCGATCCCCTTCCCCCTTGGGTGCTTTCCCAATTCTCACTCATTCCTCGCGATCGGGCGATAAAGGGCATACATCAACCCGAGACCATGTTGGAGGTAAAAGTCGCTCGAAAGAGGCTTGCCTTTGACGAACTCCTAAGACTACAACTCCTCTTGGTTGCGGAGAAGGTCAAAAGAGAACAAACCTCCAAGGGCATAAGCCACGATGTCTCGCCTTTCCAAATTGGCAATGCGACTTTAACTTCCGACTTTTTAGACCAGATTCCGTTTACTTTGACAACCGCACAGCGCAAAGTTATTTCCGAGATCGCATCCGATATGTCCTCCCCGATCCCGATGCACCGTTTGCTTCAGGGAGACGTCGGATCTGGTAAGACGCTGGTGGCATTGACCTCTATGTTGATGGCGGTCCAAAGCGGATACCAGGCGGCACTTTTAGCCCCTACGACGGTCCTTGCCGAGCAGCATCTATTGTCCATCAAGGCTCAGCTTGGGAATTTTAGGGTCGAGGCTAAAAATGACCAAGACGGGATGCTATTTCCGATTGAAAATAGGCCATTGCGGGTAGAAGCATTAACCGGGCAGACGACCGCTGCACGACGAAAACTGATCCTGAAGGACCTTCGAGACGGTGCCATCGATATCCTCATCGGCACTCACGCCCTGTTGGTGGAAGGGGTTGAATTCCAGGGATTGGGAGCGCTAGTAGTCGACGAGCAACATCGATTTGGCGTTGAGCAGAGGTCTCTGCTTCGGGAGAGGGAGAAAATCAACTCAGGAGTAGAGCCGGACCTGTTGGTGATGACTGCGACTCCAATTCCAAGAAGCGCGGCGATGACTGTCTTTGGGGACTTGGATGTATCCATTCTCGACGAGCTCCCACCTGGAAGGACTCCGATTGACACCGTTTGGCTTAACCACGAAGAACTTGAGGAAGCTGGATGGAGCGAAGTAACTGGGCGAATAAGAAACTTAGAGCAAGCCTATGTGGTATGTCCCCTGGTAGAGGAGTCTGAAAAGCTCAACACGGCGTCGGCGAATCTAGTCTATGAACGGCTCAGCGTAGGGCCTCTGAGCGGACTCCGGCTAGGCCTTGTGCACGGGCAGATGAACGATAAGCAGAAGAACGAAACCATGGAGGGCTTCAGGCGGGGACTGATAGACGTCTTAGTCGCTACAACGGTCATCGAGGTTGGAGTGGACGTCCCCAACGCCAGCATAATTATTATCCTTGATGCCGATAGGTTTGGTATCGCTCAACTGCACCAGTTGCGGGGAAGAGTTGGTCGAGGAACTAAGCCATCCCGATGCATCCTGGTATCGTCGGTTGAGTCGGATTCTCCAGCTGCCGAGAGACTCAGGGCGGTTGCAGAGTCGACAGACGGTTTCAAGCTGGCAGAGAGGGATTTAGACCTGCGAGGGGCGGGAGAATTGATGGGTACCCGCCAGAAGGGTACGACGGACCTCAAGCTTGCTTCAATAACCAGAGACAAGCAGCTTGTTTTTGCCGCCAGAAATGCGGCCGTTAAGATCGTTGATCGGGACTACGCGATGGGCAGTTTCCCTTATTTGGTCAATGAATTGACCGCACTCATTGGTGAGGAGGAAGCCGCCAACCTCTTCCGTGGCTAAAGGCAAGGCCAAGAGGCGACCTGAAAAATTGCTGCTGGTTGCATAGTAGGTCCGTTTGACAAATGAATTCTGGATTGAACCGGACTTTGATATAGGTTGGCTAAATGAGGGTACTCGGCGGAACTTCCAAAGGGAAAAAGATAAAGACTCCACCAGGCTCGCTGACTAGACCCACGTCGGCTCGGGTCAAAAATTCGCTTTTTGGCATGCTTTGCACTCGAATCGACTTCTTCGAAATAACAGTCCTCGATTTGTTTGCCGGTTCTGGCTCGCTGGGACTAGAGGCAATCTCGAGGGGTGCAAGCCAAGTAGAGTTCGTTGATTCAGCCCATAGCGTCGTCCAGGTGTTGAAGCAGAACATCGCAGGTATACCCCCCGACGTGGCAAGGGCCACAGCAATAAAGTCCCCGGCCCTTGCTTATTTGAAAAATCGAATTTCGGCCAACGCCCATTACGATTTAATTTTTTGCGATCCTCCATATCTTTTTGACGATTGGAATGAGCTTTTGGGCCATGTGATTCAAGTTACGACTGAAGACTCGATTATCGTAATCGAGAGCGACCGTGAAGTAAATCTGCCTGAGGGTCTCAGTGTCCTAAAGGTAAAGGACTACGGTTCAACTGTTATAACCCTGGCAAGCTTGGCCTAGATACTACTTTGGAGGCTAGATGATAAAGGCGCTCTACCCGGGCTCTTTCGACCCTTTCCACAATGGCCATGTCGAAATAGTCGAAAGGGCGTCAGTGCTATTTGACTCGGTTGTCGTGGCTGCGATGCGCAATCCACAGAAGGCCGATCCGCTCTTTTCACTAGAAGAACGACAAGAGATGATCGTGGAGGCGGTTTGTCATATCAAAAATGTCGAAGTTGTCTCGCTGTCAACTTTGGTTGTGGACCTCGCTAACCAACTTGGTGCGAGCGTGATAGTCAGGGGCCTTCGAGTCGTTTCCGACTTCGAGGTTGAACTGCAGATGGCGCAGATGAATCGTAAACTATCCGATATCGATACGGTTTTTATACCAACTTCCGCCGAATATTCCTTTTTGGCTTCGAAGCTCCTGAGGGAGGTCGCGAGTTTCGGAGGGAATGTTTCGGCGATGGTGCCTAAGGTGGTGGCGGATGCGCTCGACGCGAGGTTCGGAAGATGACCAAGGATCCAACGGGGATTTTGTCGATGGGGAGAGAAGCCTAACAGAATTACTCGACCGTTTGGTATCTATGGCCCAGCAGGCCAAGACCGTGCCTTTGTCGTCGTCGATCCTGCTTCCAAAGGATGACTTACTAGAAATGCTCGAACTCGCCCGAGCCAGCCTTCCGTTGGAACTGAAGAAGGCGCAGTGGATGTTGCGCGAGAAGCAAGAGTTTTTGGATCGGGTTGGATTAGAGGCCGAAGAGATCATGCAGGCGGCGCGGGCACGGTCGGAGGGGTTAGTGGCCAAGACCGAAATCGTCCGACAGGCAACCCTGACCGCCTCAAATATCGTTCAAAGCGCCAAGGAGGAGGCCTCCAAATTGAAGCTCGATGCATCCGACTACGCTGACCAGAAGTTAGCGTCTTTGGAAATAGTCCTAGAGCGCACCCTCAAGACGATTAGGGCCGGAAGGGAGAGGCTTTCACCGCCCTTGGTGGGCCTCGAAAGCCCTTCGGAACTTTCGGACAAGCATTCAGCCGAGTTGGATGCCTTTTTCGACCAGGATACCGGTGGCCAAGGTGAATAGGGATTTCAGTTTTGGGGTGACGAAGTTGCTTCGGGACCCTGCAATCGTCAGGCAGCTTGACATGCAGGGGCAGATTCCTGAGATTTTTGTAACCTCGTCGTGGATTGCGGACACCGAGATTATCAAACTCGAAGGCGTAGCTGAATCGGTCCACGAGGGGATCTTGGTCAAGGCGAACATTTCCACTAAATGGCTAGGGGAGTGCGTTCGCTGCCTCTTGCCTGCTTCGGGCGACTTGAAGGTCTCTGTAATTGAGCTTTTTGAGGAGAAAGCGGACCCCGAAGGCGATACCTATCCCTTCGACGGTGATGTAGTCGATCTCTCGGAGATGGTTAAAGACAATTTGGTCCTCGAACTCCCTCTTGTTCCGCTTT
>JAKBHQ010000184.1 GCA_021836665.1 Thermoplasmata archaeon | reverse complement strand
CGAGTTCACGGTCTCTTTTTTTACCGACAGATGGCCTGAAGCAGACATTGATCAATCTTTCACCCTGGTTGGCGGCAGAGACAATAAGGTTCTCCATGACCGTCATGTCTGGGTATTCCCTCGATATCTGGAAGGTCCTGATCAGGCCTCTGGCTCCGATCTGATGTGGTTCCAGCCCGCCAATCTCGTGCCCATCCAATCGAATATGGCCGGAATCTGGCTTGAGCGCTCCCGAGATCAGGTTGACCATCGTCGACTTACCGGCGCCATTAGGGCCAATTAAGCCGGTGATCGTACCCTTCTCCACCGAGAAGCTGACACCATCTACCGCAGCCACGCCACCAAAGCTCTTCTTGAGTGACTCGACCTCTAAAGCCACATTCACCTGAGTCGATGGGTCATTTGAAATCGTCGCCATTATTGCTCTCCAACCTTGGACAGGCCACCAGCGAGGTGCTCCTCTATCGTCTTCGAATTGTCGCCTAGCGGCACCTCAAAGAAGGTGTTCTTCTTTTCCGGGAACACTCCTTGCGGCCTGAAGTAAACCGAGAGGATCACAGCGAGACCGATCAGGACATAACGGATATCTGGAATGAGATTGGGATGTGCGGGTATTTGGGGAAGATACCTAGTCGCCTCGTTGAACACGACCGCGACCAAGAAGGACCCCACGATCGCCCCGAAGTTATTCCCTCGGCCACCGACAAGAAGTGCAGCCCAGACTACAAAGGTTTCACCTGTGGTCCATCCAGCTGGGGAAAGAGCGGTTATATATGCGATGGTTAGGACTCCACCGACACCGACGTACATCGACCCAAGAACCATCGCCGTCATTCTGATCTTGAAAGTGTTTTTGCCGAATGCTTCGACAACGTCTTGGTCATCACGGACAGCTCGCATGACACGGCCTAGCGGAGACTTGTAGATTCGATTAGCAAAGAGCCAGAGGAAAACGAAGATTACGGCGGTCATAATGGTGAAGAAGATTGAATAGCCAAGCGGTGTCCAGGTCCTAAAGCCGGCGAAGGGCTGAGGCACGTTGAACAGGCCCTGCCATCCATCAAAGATCGATGTCCCATTACCAATCAGACCGTAGAGCAAGGTTCCAGTTGCCAATGTGACGATGGCAAGGTAGTCGCTCCTTAGCCTCTTGAGGGCTATCTGACCAATCAGGTACCCGAGGAGGCCTGCGGCCAAGACTCCCCCAAGGGCCGCAATCGGCCAAGGAAGATTGAGCCCGAGTATGTAGTAGATCCCGCTTCCAGCCGGAGCCTTCGGCATCGCTAGCACTGCTGCAACATAACCACCGATCGCCATAAAGGTGATTACCGTGAAGTTCAAGATACCCGTGTAGCCAAACTGAATATTAAGGCCGAGGGTAAAGATGTTGTAAGTAAAGAAGAAGACCAGTATGGTCGTCACATAACCGAGTATTATATCCAATTTTCACTTCCCCCAAAGTATTCAAAAGTCTCGTATCTGCCACTCATTACGGCCTCCTTACGCTTTGCCCTGGGAAGCTATGATCCCCTGAGGCCTAACCAGCAGCATGATCACGAGTATCAAAAAGGCCACGTCGGTCTTGTAGGCTGAAGAAACCCAAACCGCTGACACCTCGGTGACTACTCCGATCACCAACGCACCGAGCATCGCACCGTAGGTCTGTCCAATTCCACCGAGAATGACTGCGGCAAATATTACGAAAAGTAAGCTATCGCCCGTAGTTGTCTCGAAATAGACAGTATTTAGAGCCAGCACTACTCCTCCCAGGCCAGCGAGTGCTCCGGAAATAGCCCACGTCGCCCTAGTGACCGACTTGGTATCAATCCCGGAAATTTTCGCCAGGTCAGGATTGTCTGACATGGCGCGCATCTTCTTGCCAAGAGAGGTCCTGGTCAATAAGAGATGGATCACAACCATCGATACAACCGCGACCAAAATGATCAAAAGCTGGACGCCCGTGAAGTCGAACGGCCCGATCTTGATCGCTGCGCTCTGCTTGATTGGGAACTTGTCAAAGCCCACGCCGTAGAAGATCTGAAGAATCGAGTCAAGCAACAGCGACAGGCCAAAGGTGACAATGAGCATATAGAAGATACTCTTGCGCCTCTTTGCAAAGGGCTCGAAGACGACTTCGTTGACTATCAAAGCCAAGATCGCCGTAAGTATGACCCCGCACACCGTCGCCAACACGAACGGAAAATGCAACTTGGCCGAAAACGTCCAAGTAAACAACATTCCGGCGGAAAGATAAGAGCCGTAAGCGAAGTTAACGAAGTTAGTAACTCCAAACTGCAGACTTAATCCCACGGATAAAAGCGAAAGAACCGACGCTGTCACCAGCCCGAATCCCAACGTCAAAAAAAATAGACTCATGCCCCCAAGTCTCCAAGTCCTTCGACTAGCGCCAGCTTTACGAGGTAATTTGGCTTAAGTTCCAACTCCCTCGACACAAATTGACTCTCCAACAAAAATTGCATAAGTAATTACTACTAGATGACTAAAAGGTAGGGAGCTTGTGACCAATTTCACTAACTTTTTCCCATTCATTCACTTAATCCCATTAATCCCTGCTCGTCCTCCGAACGAGAAAAACTCGCAAAAGGTTAAGAACTTGCTAGCCTTTTGTCTTGGGGGAGCAGGTGAACAGCCAAAACGAGATAAAAAAGGACTCGAGAAACCTAAGGCTGAGGCTGGGAATTACCATCGCAGCGTTGGCGGTCATCGCAGTGAGTATTTCGATAGTGATGGTCGCATCGGTCGCATCGTCTCGCTTGGCCCAGAAGACCCAACGCCAGCTCTACACCGCCTATGCCCTTGCAAGTCCGAAAATCGGTCCAATTGGAACCGATCCAAAAAGCAATCGGACTAAGCCTCCCCAGCTGGGGTCCAACACTGTCGATTCATTGGGCCTACTCTGCCGAGATCTTCACCTGAACCTTGGCTATCTTCCGGACTTCGAAGTTTCAAGGATCCTGCCGCCCACCGCCGGTTCAATATCTCTAGGCGGTACCGATAGCTCTGCTGCTCAGAGCGCAAAATACTCCTTTGGCTATCAAAGCGGTACTTCGGTCAACCAGCTTGCCACGGACCCTAACGTCTCGTCCATTTGTCAAGGATCTAAGTCACAAGACAATATCGCTTTCATTGGCAAGCTCGAGTCTTTGGGCAAACTGCCAGGGTACGACCTCGTAGTCTCCACCTCCAGCGAAAGTCTCTACCAGATTCTCGCTGGATCTGGTTGGAAGCTGTGGGTAGCAATTCTGGCGACCCTTGCGCTTACTGGAGTTGGCATGCTCATTGCAGGCAGGCAACTGAGAGAAGCCACACTCGGAATGTCCCCGACTCAACTTGCCTCAGTCATTGAGGAACAACAAGCGCTACTTGAAGGGATCTACGAAGGGGTCATTGGTCTCGACAGTGAAGGCAGGATCAGGTTTTTCAACAATGAAGCGCAGCGCCTGCTAAACCTCCCTAAACACTCCACCGGCCGCCCTCTTTCGGTATTAGTGAGGGGGTCTCGGCTCAAAGCGGTCCTGACTCAGCAAATTACCGGGTCCGATCTGCCGATCGTTGTCGGAGATTCCGTTTTGATTATCAACAACATCGAAGTAAAGCAGGAGGGGCGGAGTCTCGGCTACGTAATTACAATCCGGGATCAAACCGAGCAAGAAGGACTCCTGAAAGAGCTCGATTCACTTGTCGGGATGACCGAGACCCTTAGGGCCCAAGCGCACGAGTTCTCAAACAAGCTTCACACTATTATCGGACTCATAGAGATTGGAGAGGCGCATGAAGCGGTCGCATTCGCCCGTGACGTCTCGTTGATTCAGGACACAATCTCCTCGAGACTTGCCGATCAGGTGAAGGACCCTATGGTAACGGCACTGATATTTGCCAAAGGCGCAGCTGCGGCAGAAAGGTCCGTGAAGTTAATAGTCGACGAGACGACGCACTTGGACGCCAAAATAGTCAATCCAGCGGAAATACTTTCCGTGCTCGGGAACTTGATAGACAATGCAATTGACGCTGCGGCGCTTCCAGCTCTGCAGGTCGGATGGAACAGTAGTGATCCTGGTTGGGTCCGTGTCAAGCTTACGAACCTCGAACAGGACCTGGTGATAGAGGTCGAGGATTCAGGTCCCGGAATTCCCGCCGAACTTCGCGAGGACGTGTTCGTCGACGGATTTTCGACGAAACAGTCCCGCCATGGAGCAAGGCGGGGCTTAGGTCTCGCACTGATTAAACAGGTCGTGTCGAAGTCATCAGGGAGTATCGAGGTTTCAAACACCCCGGGTGCCTATTTCAGGATCGTCATGCCCTTCTCTGTAGGTCCGGCCAAACCTAAGAGGGCGATGGCTACCAAGAAAGCGTCAGTTGGTAGACCACAAGAGCAGAACGAATCAGCCGACATCAAAATAGATCAGGACTCTAGCTATGGGCCTTAGAGTTAAACCATGGTTCCCACAACCAAAGTAAAAGACAATTCGAGCGACATAAATGTGCTCGTCGTCGAGGACGATTATCGCGTCAACCAGATCCACTCTACTTTCGTGGAACGGGTAGTCGGATTTAGGGTACAAGGGCATGCCTTTTCAGGTGCGCAGGCACTGAACCTCATCGCTCAAAACCATCCAGACCTCGTACTTTTGGACCTATACTTGCCCGACATAACTGGCCTGGAAGTTCTGTCAAGGCTTAATCAGATGGAGCCCCCCAGACCAGACGTTATCGTTGTTAGCGCGGCAAAAGACACCGCAAGCGTTCGAACGGCCATGCAAGCTGGTGCGATCCACTTCATCACGAAGCCCTTTGACTCGGCTAGCCTCACGGAAAGACTTCATTCATACCGAATCTTTAGGCAGGAAGTCGACTCAGTAGAAGAAGTTGATCAGGCCATGATAGACAAACTCTGGCTCTCCATCCGATCTACCCCCGAGGACCCGAGGCCAAAGGGCCATTCGGCGCACACCACAGAAATAGTGGTCGAGACCCTACGTCAAACCAAGGAAGACCTCACGGCGGAAGAGGTGTCTAAGCGAAGCGGCCTCTCAAGGACATCTACCCAGCGATACCTCTCATACCTCGCTCGGCTAGGCAAGGTCGATATTACCCTCAAATACGGAGCTACTGGAAGACCAGAGCACCTCTACCGGTGGAAATAAGCAGACTTTGATCCCGTCGGCCTAGCCTAAGACCAGCTCCGCCATGGTACGGATCAGGTTGAGGTCTCCACCGATGACCAGTGTCGTAATTACCGTCTCCTCCCACCGCTCAAGATCGTTCTTGATCTTCTCCTTTGGACCTACGAGAGCAACATCTTCAACCATCCTCAGCGGGATTAGCGAGTTTGCCCCTGCCTTATCTCCAGCCAAAAAGGCCTCTTGGATCCTGTGGCACTCATCCTCATAGCCCATCCGCACAAAAACATCGGCGTGGAAATTTGCCGACTTTGACCCCATTCCCCCGACATAGAGGGCGATAAGAGGCCGAATCTTGTCCGCCGCCGCCTCGACGTCATCATCGATAGCGACCATAGTCGGGCAGGCCACTTCGAATTTCTCGACCTTATTCGCTACCGCCTGGGCGGAAAATCCTTCGGCGAGGGCTTTGCGGTAGAAGGCGTCGGAACTTGGTGAAAACCAAAAGGGAAACCAACCGTCCGCAACCTCTGCAGCCAAAAGATCGGAA
>JAKBHQ010000452.1 GCA_021836665.1 Thermoplasmata archaeon | reverse complement strand
ACCGGTGACCGCCAAAGGTGGTAACGTATGCAAAAGTGATGGCCACCCGTATGCATTTTTCGTGGCCACGAGCTTGCATTTCTCAATGGCCGTTAACAAGGTCCCCCCAGGCGTAAAACGACACCTTTTTGAGGTGTTTGCGAGTCGGCTACTAGCCAAGTCACACCCAGGTGTAAAACTATGCCCAAGAGCATCCGCCAAAGGTTGTATCCGAACTTGGATAACAACGAAATCCTACTCAAGTACCGCTCAGATGCGCGTTTCGTCTACAACTTGGGTCTCGAACGAAGCAATCTCTGGTGCAAGGACATTACGGCCAAGATCAATTACCTCACCCAAGCTAAAGAGCTAGCTGAAGCAAGGCAAGCGTTCACTTGGCGCAAAGAGGGGTCATCGGCAGTCCAACAACAGGCGTTGCGTGATTTAGATGGGGCCTTTGGCAGCTGGTGGAATAACCGAGCACACTTCCTTCGCCCCACCTGGCGCAAAGCTGGAGATAACCAAGGATTTTACATTCGAGATCTCTCAGTCAGAAAACTCAGTCGCAAGTGGGGAGAAATACTGGTGTCCAAGGCCAGATGAGCCACTTTCTAGGCTTAGCAAGCCATTTAGCGAGATCGAAGCCTCAATCCACGGAAGACTAAGTGGCGTGAGCCACTATGTACACCCGGAAATCGGCTTTTGTGAGAGAGGGGAAGGGAGGATGTCAAGGGTAGATCGCAAGCTACCTCGGATGTTAAGCCCGCTTCTGATCTTTTAGCTTGACTGGCTCAATGAGTTACTGGTTTGGCGGTTAAATTCCCAACCGGCGGCCTTTCCAAATTACTCTCATGGCCTCGCCTCCATGGCTGAACTGGCCAGCAAATGGTGTTGGCTTAGAATTCAGTTCGACAAGATTGCACGAAGTGAGAGTTTTGAGTTTCGTTGAAAAACTAGCCTGGAACTGCGACGAGCCACTTGAGACCATCGAGCATGGGCCAATGCCGTCAAGCGCTCTCACCGTTCGTGGGGTAAGTTGACATGGAGACAACAACGTGCTCAACAGGGAGACCGAGTCTACTCTGCAGCTATCTCCATGGCGTCCTTGGAGGTATTTAGGTCCGAAATCCGAAAATATTCAGGTAGCTACGGATAGATGGATGATTCTGCTGTAACTGTTTTCCTTGGGCTTAATGGAGGGGGATTTTAAGAAGGTACAAGGGCTGAAGATGTGAAGTGTCAGGCTATGGATACTGGCTAACTTGACGCAATTTATGCGGTCATTTGAGAGAGGGCATTATTGCCAAGATTTACTTGCTCGAACCTCGAAAGTATTAGGCCCGCGCAGCCTTCGGAAACTGGGCGACCACAAGGCGAACTAGCTCTTTGAAGGCGAGTCGAGCTCGATCCTTTGATGCTTGAGTGTGATCAGATGCTAGGAGGCTTAAATAAAGTCCTCGGTAGGTCCAGAGAATTAGCCGGGCTGCGCTGGCAAGCTCACCCTCTGGGTAATCCTCCTGCTTCAGGACTGCCTTGATGCCGTCTATCCAGAGTTGTTCTGACTCCATTACGGCCGCATACTTGTCCGGGCTCCGCATCGCTAATGCGTATAGTTCGAATTGGGCCATTCCCAGTGGAAACTGCTTCACGTCACTTATGCTGTCCCAAAGGGCGAGAGCGAGTTCCATGAACTGATCTATCTCGATCTCTTTAAATTTATCGAGCAGAGGCAAGTCCCTACTGCGCATGCTTTCTAGGATTTCGGCCAACAGAAAATCTTTTGATTTAAAATAATAATTAAGGGTGTTGCTGGACACTCCCAACGCTCGAGAGCACCCCCTGTAACTCCAGTTTGCCAGGCCGACACTAAGTAAATATTCGGTAGCTGCATTCAGCAGGCGACTCTTGGCCTGATAGAAGTGTTCAGATTTTTTGGTAGCGGCGAACCCGGCCGATTGGAGCTGATCTTTGAGCTGATTTTCAGTCATTTATCAAACCTTTGATCTATCTTCTGGAAGCCTAAAGACCTTTGGCTATAACCCTAGAAAAACTAGATCTTCCCGCTAAAGACATACTTATAAGTATTCGTATAATAGTCTAGCCATAGTTTAAAATTGTGGCTCCTTAGCGGACGAGCGAAAATCGAAACTAGCCCGGCTTCTGGAAGGACGAGGGAAGTGTACAGCTGCGCTTCGCGATGGAGCGGACCATGGTTCACCACTTTCGGGTTCTGCCGAGTCCTATTCGAAGAAAAAAAAACGGACAAAAGCGAAGCCCGCTAGATCCAAATGTGCTTTTTGTGCGGCAGACCGTTGCCTAAAGCAGCGCTGAAAGCTTTGTTTGGCATGGAGGCGTTTCTGGCGGAGAGGCCGTATGGGCCGGACTGCAAATTTGTCTTAACCTTGGAGGTCCGATGGGACACTCGGCTCGGTTGTAAGTTTCATATAGACCTAGGAGTTGCCTGTAGTAGTAGGCGAGGCGAGCCCTAGGCTCTTTTGCGATGGATAGCAGACCCATAGGATTTTTCGACTCAGGACTTGGGGGACTTAGCATCCTTGCGGCGGTGAATGACTTGCTTCCTTTGGAATCTAGCGTTTACTTCGGTGACACTGATCGCTATCCCTATGGCTCAAAGCCCCAAGAGGATGTTGCTGAGTTTGCTTTTCAAATTGCATCGTATCTGGTCGAAGTACACGACGTGAAGATGATCGTCGTGGCATGTAACACGGCTTCAGCGGCGGCCCTAGATCTCCTGCGAGAAAGGCTGGGCGTACCAGTAGTGGGCGTAATTGAAGCCGGGGTCAGAGCTGCTTCAATAGTGTCAAGCTCATCTCGGATTGGATTGATAGCGACGGTCGGAACGGTCGGGTCTGGAGCATATCAGCGAAGCTTTTCGGAGTTCGCATCGGAGGTTGATCTGACTTGTCAGGCTTGTCCCGGGTTCGTGGAGCTGGTGGAATCGGGGGAAGCTGACACCGAATCGGCACGGATTCTGGCCAGGAGGCTGCTCGAACCCATTTTGGATGCAAAGGTAGATACTCTTTTGCTTGGATGTACTCATTACCCCTTCCTTGCGAGGCCGATACAAGACGTTATGGGGAGGGATGTCATTTTGGTGTCATCCTCAGAAGAGACAGCATTCGAAGTGCGGCACATGCTGGAAGGTAATGGACTAGCTGCGACCGACGAAGCAAGAATACCTAGCGAAGTATTCATCTCAAGTGGTGACTGTACCACTTTCGGGAGACTTGCCGCTAACTTACTTGGACGAAATATAGGGAATGTGATACACGTGAAAACTTCGACACTGACTAGTGGCTACGGGCAGAGATGGGAAAGATAATGCGACTTGATGGACGGATGCCAGGTCAGATAAGGCCAACCGAAATACTGCGAGATTATACCGAAATGGCCCTGGGCTCAGCGCTTATTTCGGTAGGTCGAACTAAAGTCCTCTGCACCGTTTCAATGGAGGAGAGGCCACCACCGTGGCTTAGGGGAACTGGCAAGGGATGGGTAACCGCCGAATATTCGATGCTTCCAGGTGCTTCCCCTGAGAGAATTCCCCGTGAGGCCGTCAAAGGCAAACAGTCAGGAAGGACTCAGGAGATTCAGCGACTTATAGGTCGGTCATTGAGGTCATGCATTGATCTTGGGTCACTCGGGGAGATCCAGCTAAATGTTGATTGCGATGTGCTCCAAGCAGATGGTGGAACGAGAACGGCTTCAATCACTGGAGCATTTGTAGCTTTGTCAGATGCCGTGGCGAGACTTATGGACGTGAAGCAGATCAAAGCTAACCCGATTATCCATGGCTGTGCGGCAGTATCGGTCGGCGTCGTTGGTGAAGATGCCATGGTTGATCTCGACTATTCAGAAGATTCTGCTGCCGAAGTCGACATGAACATTGTGATGGACGAAGGCGGTCGATTCGTTGAGGTACAGGGAACGGCTGAAGGCGCTTCTTTCTCCAAGGGCCAATTAGTCGACATGATACGGCTAGCCGAGTCGGCGATTGGAGAGCTCCAGACCATTCAGGGCAAAGTGCTTGCTGTCGCTCCTTCGCGCAGGAAAATAAAACGGTGATTTTTTTGGCCACCTCTAACTCTCACAAGGTAGAGGAGATAAAAAGACTCTTGCCGGGAATCGAGTTGGCTCCTCGACCCGGCTGGATTCCAGAGGTCATCGAGGATGGTGGCAGCTTTGAGGAGAATTCTATAAAGAAGGCCAAGGCTATTGCTTTGGCTACGGGAAGCCCGGCGATCTCAGATGATTCTGGTTTGGTAGTCGATGCACTAGGC
The DNA here is from genome assembly GCA_021836665.1 of Thermoplasmata archaeon. Next base: position 1,412 of record JAKBHQ010000452.1, on the reverse strand, counting down.
GGTTCGCCTGGAGTCCATTCGGCTCGATATGCCGGAGAGAATGCAACGGACGAGGAGAACCTATGGAAACTCCTTTCTGAACTACTAGGCGTTTCCAATCGATCGGCGAGGTTCGTATGTGTGGCGACCTATTTTATGCCCAACGAGAGCTTCGTAACTTTCAAGGGCGAGGTAGAGGGTCGATTACTGGACTCCGTAACTGGTCATGGGGGGTTCGGCTACGATCCTATCTTTGTTCCTGACAGTGGTGATGGAAGAAGTTTCGCTGAAATGTCCATGGATGAGAAGGCGCTCTACTCTCATAGGTCACGGGCCTTCATGAAACTTCGTGACTATTTGAACTCCCTTTACCAGGCTTAAACTCAAATAGATCGTGCCGTTCAAGAGTTCTGAATGCAATTCTGGGTCAGCGACTTTGGACTCCGGTAAACATAAAGCTGCTGCGAGATAGAGGCCGGATGAAGCGAGGGGTCTATCTTCGCTTTGGCGAGTGCAGGGGAGAGAAATACCGTCCGGGCACCGTACAAGCCACAAAAAGTGCTGTTAAAAGGGCTGTCCATTTGACCCGAGAGCGACCTACTTCTTGTGGTGGATAATCCAATCACCTAGGAGCAGTATGCAATTAACAGACCAGCCAGACTGACCGCCTCTAATTTACTCGCATCTTTCTCGCCGCTGGTGTTTGATAAAGCAGCGTCGCCAGCAAAGGGCTGGTTCTTGGCACCAAGACAGTGGGAGGTAAAAACCGACCGCTTAGGGCTCTATCTCGATGAGTTCTGCTTCGGTTTCAATCTGTGTCCCTAGCAGTAGTCAAAGATGCCCTACCATTACGTAATACGCAGGTCGCCGTCTGGTAACTAATCACCTGCCGTTAAGTAGTGGCAGAGCTGGCCGCCAAGAAATTGGTACCAAGTGCTCTGGGCGGAGAGTGATTGCGACTGGAGGGCCTTGTGCTTCCTGCCACCGAGACGATATGAAGGAACTCTGGACCACCACCTATCGTGGGTACTCCGGCAGGGTGGAAAGCCCTTGTAGAGAAACTATCGCTTTCTCTAGACAATCGAAGAATGGTGTCGTTGTGCGGGCGGGGAGACTCGAACTCCCAAGCCTTTCGGCACTAGAACCTAAATCTAGCGCGTCTGCCAATTTCGCCACGCCCGCTCGGAAGAACACACTAGTGGAAGATTCCTCGTATCACCTACATATTGTATCTATATGGGCCTATTTCAAATGTCCTCAACATTTACGCAAAGAGTTCAAGGTAGGATAACCTCTCAAGTATGTCGGAGTCTAAATTTTATGGAGCGAGCAAAATGGACGCTATAAGGATGGCGATGTCGGAACCTCGGAGTTCTGACGTGTTTCAGCAACTGCTCGCCGAGCGGATTGTGTTTTTAGGTTCTCAAGTGGAT
>JAKBHQ010000200.1 GCA_021836665.1 Thermoplasmata archaeon | reverse complement strand
GAAGTGTTCTGTGATTGCAACAGCTCGACCTGACTCCGCAGTGCATCATTGTCTTGTTGGAGTTCGACCGGAGATCTTTGTTGTTCTTCTGCCATGCACAATAGCTAAGCACATCTGGAACCATTTCGCGAATGTCCAAGTCAGATGCTATATTTACCTCAAACTCTGGAACCTCACCCTGATTATGACAGTCATGAGTGGCTCAGCTTAACTTGAGAGGACCTGAATAGTTACGTCGGGTGCGTGGTGCCCTTCTTGGCCAGAACCAGCCAGACGCCAGCGGATGCCGTGGCGTGGTCGGCCAGCCAGCACCGCCAGGCGGCCAGATCGGCGACGATCAGTTCGGGGGTGGTCTCACCTTTGTGTGCGGTCATGACTCGCCTCGTCCCGGCTTCCCGGATGTCGGCTGGGCGGCGTTGGCCACCGGACACTCGCCCACGTCCCGACGACAGGCCGAGAAGTCGCACAGCCGGCACAGCCAGCCGCCGGCTGGTGTCTTGGCCTCTTCCCGCTCGGCTAGGCGTGCCGCGGTCAACTGCTGCAGGAGGCGTTCGAGCAGAGGAGTGAGCGTCTCCTGCTCGTCGGAGCTCAGCCCGGCCAAAAGAGTTTCGATCGCTCGTCGCCGGCCGGCCAAGATGCGTCGTGCGGCCTCGTCACCCCACCGAGTCAGGGTCACGGCCACCGACCGGCCGTCGCGTCCCGGGCCGCGCCGGACGAGGCCCGCCCCGCTGAGCTTGTCGATCAGGCGCACCGCGCCCGAAGGGGTGAGCCCGACGACCTGTCGGAGCTGGTCGATCGACGCCCCGCCAAGGAACTCGTGCAGGGCTACCAACGCCGCCGGCGCCGCCGACCCGTGGCCTGCGGCCTCCTCCTCGGCCTGGCGGACACGGTCGCTGATCCCGAGCGCCACAACGGCCAGTAAGTTCGCTTGGCGCGACTCAGTTGACGGATCCATACTACTAGTATAGAATAGGTTCTGATGTGTGACTCACTCAATGTTTCTTGCGCGACGGGCGTGCGAGGACAGTAAGGAGGTAGGCAATGGCCCCCAATGCGGTAGCGAGTCTGTATATGGTCAACCTGGACTGCGCTGATGCTCGTCGCATGGCCGGCTTCTACTCGGCCCTCTTGGGCTGGGAGACACCGTTCTGCGAAGACGAGTACTCGATGGTGTCGGACGGATCGACCTCCATCGGATTCGGTCGAATCGACGGCTACACGCCGCCGCCCTGGCCCGACGATCAGCATGCAAAGCAGTACCACCTCGATTTCCGTGTCAAGGATCTCGCCCAGGCCGAGGCCACGTCTTTGGAACTGGGCGCTACGGTGCCCGAATTTCAGCCCGGCGGCGACCGTTGGCGAGTGTTCTTGGATCCTGAGGGCCGCCCGTTCTGTCTGGTTCCGGCTTCCGTCGAGTCCTGAGCGGGTTGGGGCGTTAATACCTTGAACCGCCCACCCTCGGCCTTAGCGCCGATGGTCCGCGACTATCTGCCGGCGCAACCCCAAGACTTCACTCGACTTGGCGTTTCGACTTGGTCAGTAGGTGAGATGCGTGGATATATGTGCTGTACCTCTACCCAAATAGCAGATTAATGGGGATTGACTGAATTAGTACTAGGAACGTTGACCCAGATGTTTCATGACGCAAGATCGCAAATCCTGGAAACAACTTGAGTGGGTCAAGGTTAGGTACTAACGTCCGCTGGTCCGATGTCTTAATGGAGGAGCAAACGCGGAAAGTTCTCAAGAGGTCAGTCCAAATTCCTCAGCATTAGCTCTCAATTTTTCTATTTTGTTCCGGGAATCAAGAGACTCGTCAGAAAATATCTCTTGAACAGCACTTTTGATCTCTGTACTCCATCTCCCCGAAAGTTAGGCAGGGGGGAAATTACGCCATTGACTTTCTGTACGCTGACCAAGCGGTTGGACTTGCAAATGATTCAAACTCCGCAGAAAACGTGGTGAACGAATTGCGAGAAGGTTCTGAGCAATGGTTACGTTATCGTTTTGGTACCCTACTAGATCCTATGTAGACAGGTTTCGGTTGTTGGTAATCACTTACAGAATGCCTCGCCTGTGCACGCTAAAGAGACACCGTAGTGGTTTATTCGGTGGTGTCGACTTACAAGAAATCTCGACGAGAACAATTATGCAACAGCTCCGTAGGCACCGGTGTGGCTAGTCAAATGGGGGTTACCAGAGGCATGGCTAGCCATCGTTTACTCATGCCTTTGGAATGGCTCGTTCGACAAGAAGCCAAACTAGAACAGCCCCAAGAAGAAATGCACTGCCAGCAATCAACATCCCGACATGAAGACCCTGCATGAAACTGGAGCGATGAGCGACAACAAGGGTTCCGAGCAAAGCTACCCCAATTACTCCTCCGACTTGTCTAGCTGAATTGAGAACGCCAGATGCAACGCCTCCGTTGGCAACTGGTGCAGCTTGCATAATCGCGGCAGTAGCCGCTGGCATGGTAAAGGACATGCCAAATCCCACTGCTAAGAACGGTATGGCAAGAAGACCATAGGTGCTATGTACGCCAGTAGCCATCAAGCCGAATAGTCCCATACCACCCACCATGAGACCAACCAGCATGGGTAGTCGTGGACCAGTGTGAACCATGACCCGTCCGGAGAGCGTCGAGCCGATAACAGCCATCGCCATCTGTGGTAAAAGGGCAACTCCTGCAGACAGTGGGGTGAGTCCTCGAAGCTGTTGGAGGTAGATGCTCATGACGAATAGCTCTCCATAAAAGGCAAAGTTTATTAATAGCCCTACAACCGTTACGGTAGAGAAGTTGGCCGAAGAAAACAGTCCAAGCGGGAGCATAGGGAAACGTGCGTGGTTCTCAATGGCGATGAAGATACCTCCTGCTATCGCGAATACGGCGAATCCCGCTACGACAACAGGCGAGGTCCAACCCATGGGTCCAGCCTCGATAAGGGCGACCGTTACCCCGGAAAGACACAGGACTCCCGAAATTTGTCCGGACAGGTCGATCCCGTTCGGATAATGTTGTGTAGACGGCAAGAAATGACTCGCAAGAACGATTCCAGTCACGCCAATCGGCACATTTATCAAAAAGACCGATTGCCAGCCGAGACTGCTTACCAATGCCCCACCGACAACTGGACCGGCACCGGCTGCAATACCGGCCACTCCTCCCCAAATACCGAAAGCGCGGGCTCGGGTTGCCCGGTCGATGTAGCTCGTTTGCAACAATGAAAGCGATGTGGGAACTGCAAGTGCGGCCCCAAAACCTTGGATGCATCGTGCCATGATAATCACATCGGCAGATTGTGCCAAACCACACGCAAGAGAAGAAACTGTAAACAGGCCAATGCCAGTCAGAAAGACCCCTTTGGCTCCCCGACGATCACCAAGTGCACCAGCCGAAAGCAACAAGGCGGCGAACACCAAACTGTAAGAGTCGACAATCCATTGAAGGCCGGTCGTGGTTGTATGCAGACTTCGCATTAATGCCGGAAGCGCTACATTGACTGCAGTCGCATCCAGGATCACCATAAAATACCCGAAACAGATCGCCACCAGGGGCCATGGTGAAGACTTTCCGCTCTCATTCATGACGTTTACCCTAACGGTAGAACACTTCAGCTAAAAGTGAAATGTTCTTTTAGTAAGCTTTCTAAATATGGATGGAGATGCCGACATTGCGGCGGTAGCCGCCTTGATGGGAGAGCCATCCAGGGCAGCAGTGCTTATCGCCCTCGTCGATGGACGTGCTTTGGCTGCGAGTACTTTGGCTATCGAGGCTGGAGTGGCGCCATCTACTCTTTCGGGTCATCTGGCCCGTTTGGTAGATGGTGGTTTAATCTCTGTCGAACCTTCAGGTCGACATCGCTATTTCCGATTGGCAAGTCCTGAAGTTGCGCAAGCAGTAGAAGCTTTGGCCAGGGTTGCCCCATCTCGTCCCGTACGTTCTTTACGCCAAGCTACCCATGCCAGTGCAATTCGACGGGCGCGAACCTGTTATGACCATTTGGCTGGTCGCCTTGGTGTCGCTATTTGCGAGAGTCTTCTCAATAGTGAAATAGTCCGAGTAGAAACCAACTCCGGCATGGCTGCGGACCCAATAGTTGGAGCTGGAAGGTCCAATCAATACGTGATCACGGAGTATGGCAAAGAGTGGCTCAAGAACTTCGGAGTAGAGCTCGATCAAACATCACGAAGGCCTCTTGTCCTGTACTGCCTTGACTGGAGCGAGCAACGTCCCCATCTTGGAGGTAGGTTAGGTGCGGCGTTGCTCAATCGTTTCATTGCGCTCCGTTGGATGATTCAGGCCGATCGGCGCGTGATACGGATCACCAAGGACGGCCAAGCCGGCTTGTACCAAGAATTCGGAGTAGATCCAACGATACTCCAGTAGTCAAAACCAAAGTCAAGCCAGGTATTAGTAACCAGCAAGCAATGTTTGGAGACGACGCAATACGTCTGGTCCTCCGGGAGCTTTGAGTCGACTTGGGTCACCGGGTTCGCGACCCCAGAGGAATAGCAACCTCGCGGCTTGATCTCCAATCACTGAAGGTTCTGATAGATCTTCAGCGTGGATCAAACGTGATCCTTCAGCGTCGACTACAACCGCAACGTCAGATGCGCCTGGTGAGGCAATAGTGGCTCGAAACGCTCGAGATTCGGGATTTGATGCGCGTAGAAGAAGAGCTTTGCCGAGCACGGTAACTGCGTGGTTGGTAAGGTCTGGCTGCGCCAGCAGCTCTTTGGTGATCTCGTCATCGCCAATCAGATCGAAACGATGGATTGCAAACTCGCTCCGTAAATGGGTCAAGAACGTTTTTACTACCATCTGCCTTCCAGTCCATGGTACGACTGCATCGGGTTCATTGCTAAGGACTGCATCAAGAGCACTAGACATGCGGGCAATCGACTTTGGGAGTTCGAGGCGAAGCAAATGGTCATTCATTTCCCTAAAAGGAGCTTCACGTTCCTCGAAACCTCGCGTTGAAGGAATCGATCTTCCTTCACCATAAGCCTCCAGATTCAGTGCCACCTCGATCCCGGCGGCAGCCAAATGGGCAACAATCTCATGTGCTGTCCATCCTGAACAGGCAGTGACGGCTTCTGGTGATGTACGATCAAGAGCAGCAAAAAAGGCATTGGCTTCACATTTGAAGCTGGTTGATGGAGTGCTTTTAACTGATTCATAGCTCACGGAGCCATCCTACAAGTGAATTATTTTGGTATTACCTGAACTATGCCTGCAGTGAATCGGATGATCCTTCAATCTTAGAAAATGCAAAGTCGTCGAGGCTCAGAATGCTAAAGTGTGTCTTTGCTGACTATAGAGAACTCAATTTCGGGAAACACTTCTGGGTTCACTTGATCAGGATTCCATAGTTGTCAGCCACCAACAAATTTGTTCTTGAGCGGCAGGAGCAGCAATCGGGACAAAAACTTGATCAAATGGGAGCGCAAACCCTCTCTGTAAGGGCGGGGTCGAGCGACCTCTGTAACACCGTCGAGGCAAAATAGCACTATGAGCATTCGCGAGCGCCTCTATCCACGAGAACAGGAGCTATCCGTTCTCGTGCGCCACTGCTCAGATGCTCGCTACGTCTGGAACTTAGCGCTCGAACAACGTAACTTATGGGTTAGATACCGCACACAGAAGATCACGTATAACTCCCAAGCACATGAGCTGGCTGAGTTGCGTA
>JAKBHQ010000236.1 GCA_021836665.1 Thermoplasmata archaeon | reverse complement strand
ACCGCTCACGGCAGGACTCCAAGTGAACCACGACGGGGCAACCTGGACGTGGGAGACACCACTGGTGTCGACTCGCAGAGTCCGGTTCTAACGGTTGGAACCGGGGAGACTCAGCGGCTGGAGAGCGAAAACAAGAGGATGCCTAGAAATGTCTAGGTTTTCTGGAGCGGCGACAGACTACTCGAGCTATGTAGTCTCGATGGGTGGCGAACCACTGCCTCAGTCAGAGTTGTCTTGGCCACTTAACACCTCGACAACCGAGTCGACACCAGCGATCTAGCCAGAGTGCAGATCGTGTTAGACCTAACACTTCTCAAGGCGACCAAGAGGGTAAAATGGTGGCGTGTTGGAAATGAATGGGTGGTCGATGTCTGAACAGACAATACGTCCATCGGACCGGCTAGCAAAACATCGAGAAGAGGTACTTGCTGTACTTGTTGGATATGGTGTGACCAATCTACGGGTTTTCGGCTCAGTTGCTAGAGGCGATGATAAGGCAGATTCTGATTTGGACTTGCTCGTTGATTTGCCACCGAGAACAGGACTGTTTATGCGAGGCCACATTACTCAAGACCTAGAGGACATTCTAGGATGCAAAGTAGATCTGGTTCAGTCCTGCGAAGTACATGAAAGGTCGAGGGTTCGAGTACTTGCTGAGGCGTGTACGCTGTGACATCCACAGATGCTGATCGCGTTGTACATATCTTGGATGCTATAGCCAGGATCGAACGTTGGACCTCCGAGCATCAACACGATGACATGTACCGTTCGGCAGTATTACGCCAGATGGAGATCATAGGAGAGGCTGCGACGCATCTGAGTGATACCTTCAAGTCTACCCATCAAGCAATCCCATGGAGAGGCATCACCGGATTGCGCATTCAGGTAGCCCACCGGTACTGGGACATCGAGTGGAGCATAGTCGAACAGACAATCCTCGAGGATCTGCCTATCCTTCGTGATGCCTTTACCTTGCCTGATGAATCCAGAGACGAAAGACAAATTGGGGCCGACATACCCACGTTAGAGTAACCAGACACACTTCGAAGGGTTGTTTGATATGCCCCGGGTTTAATGGAGACTCAGTTACTTGAGAACCGATCGGTTCTCAAGTTCTCTTTGAGTGTAGTAGTTGGCCTCGAATTCTGACGGCGGAATCATTCCAATCGAACTATGGAGTCTCCGATTGTTGAACCAATCGACCCAGAGCAGTGTCGCTGCGTCGTGGTTTAAAGATCACCGGAATGGCGCGGGAAGCCCCCGGATTTATCCGTGGGGAGGGATAGCGCCACGCTACACGTTTCGTTGATTGGCAATGTACTGTTGAATGATTTTTAGGGGTGCTCCCCCGACAGTGGCAATGAAGTAACTGTTAGTCCAAAGGGTCGGAATACGACGTCGCAAAGATGGAAATTCCTGACGCAGTATTCGACTCGTTCGTCCCTTCATCTTGCGGACAAGCCGAGCGATTCCGTACTGGGGGTCAACGCCGACAAGGATATGAACGTGGTCTGGCATAGTCTCAATTTCGACTATCTCTGCGCCTACCTCGTCGCACACCTGCCGGATAATCTCGATTAAACGGGAGTCCACAGGACCAGGGTCACCGAATATGGGTGGATTATTGAGGCTGGGGTCTGCACTGGTAATGACAGGCCGTCGATATTTTGGACACCACACAACGTGATAGATGCAGCGGTATACTACGTTTCGGCTGGATTTAACGTCCATGTAGTCAGTATACAACAATCTGTGGTATACTGGAGCCGTGGGTTCAACAAGCGTCATCGGAACACCAACAGAGTCAAATGCACGGTTCTTGTATCGGTTGCGTGTATCAGAACAGAACCGACGTATGTTGAACAAAGAGTGGGGACTTGCACGTTGGGTGTGGAATCAGTGCGTAGAGCAGTCAAAGACCACCTACGCAGCGTCTACACCAGAGAACAAGCTAACCTGTGGGCCTGCTGAACTGGATCGGATGTTAACCAGTTGGCGAGCAGAGCACGAGTGGCTAGCAGTTGGATCGAGCGTCGTACAACAGCAAGCGATCAGAGATTTCGGAAAGGCGCGCCAAAAGGCATTAAAGGACATAAAGGATCGGCTTCCAATGTCGCAACGCCGGGGTATGCCTAGATTCAAGTCTGCCAAACGGGATCTGCCTAGCCTGGCCTACACCAAGCGGGGGTTCTCTCTCAAGAAAGACGAACTCGGACACCTGAGACTGTATCTGGCAGGGGGGGTTGAGGTCAGGCCGGTGTGGTCAAGATCGCTTCCATCGGAGCCGACCTCTGTGAGAATTTACGAGGATGCCTGTGGAGCCTGGTGGGTTAGTTTCGTAGTAAGGGTTGTTCCGCAGCCTCTACCTACCACAGGGAAAGACATCGGAATTGATTGGGGCGTAAGAGAGATTGCCACCACTACAGACGACGATTGTGATCTGGCCCATCCCGAGTACGGCAAGCAGGCACAGAAGAAACTAACCCGGGCTCAACGTAAGATGGCGAGGCGAAAGCCAAAGAAAGGCCAGGCCGCTTCCGTCGGTTATAAGTTGGCGAAGACCCAGACGGCAAAAGTCCACCAGAAGGTCAAACGGCAACGTCAGGACACCGGGCGCAAGTGGGCCAAGAAAGTTGTTCGCCAAAATGATGGGATAGCTGTCGAGGACTTTCGGCCCAAATTCCTTGCCAAATCTACCATGGCACGAAAGGCTGCCGATGGAGCCATAAGCGCTACCAAGAATGAACTCATCTTCATGGCAGGCAAACACCTGCGTGACCTGCGGTTAGTGAATCCGGCAGGTACAACTATGGAGTGCTCCGAATGCGGTGCGATAGCCAAGCACCGTTTGGAGTTGTCGATGCGAATCTACACTTGCAAAGCATGTGGTATGGTGAGGCCAAGAGACAAGAACTCCGCAACAGTGATACTAAAAAGGGCTGGTTTCCACCCTGTGGTATTGACGACGGTAAGACCTGGTAATCCGCAGGGTTGTCAGGCAGTCTGAGTCACGAATCCCCCGGATTTATCCGTGGGGAGGATTCAAGGCATTGACTACCGAAGAGGCGCATAAGTTATGGGAGCGGACGAAGTGACACTTGCTGAACCACGGATCGCCACCGGCACCGACACTCCGCAAGATAAGGTTGTGCTCCTGCCTTCTCAATCGGTGAGAGCGGTTGTGCCGATGATCGGTGCCTCTCCAACCTTTCCCTACCTAGTACCCGGCCTAGAAGACAATGCAACACGGATGCCTCGAGCGACTTGTGAGACCGAAACAGCCCTGCGAATGAGCTGCTGTGCGAACGGATCGTCTACCCAGCAGTGGCAACAAGCTACGCCCCATGACGCCACTGACCATCTGATCGGCATCCTGACGACACAGGAGCCTAGCCGCTGGAAAGAGTATGTTTCGAAGCGCCTGGTCCAGATAGAGGCGCGCGCCGCGGACGAGACCTCCGAAGATCCTTACCCCAGTGCTGAACTCGTCAGAGTCGCGCACTTGGTTGTAGCTCGACTTTTCTCTCCAAGCACACCGACCCCATCCGTCGTGCCGAGCGAGGAGGGTGGCGTGTCCTTCGTCTGGCACAAGGGTGGTCTGGATGTCGAAATTGAGGTCGGCGAAGACGAAATATTCGTGTGCGCCAACCGGAGAGCATCCGGAGACTCCTTCTATGGGTCGCTCACCGAGCATTATGAACTAATCCAGGGGGTTCTCCGATATCTGGCTCTAATCCCGTAGGTTCCCCTTGCTACGAGGTACAGTCGCTTCCTGACACAGCTCGACTCTTACGCCGGGTCCGAATCATTCGAGCGAAGGTCCCCGTGAAGGCATCTCAGGGCGGCGTGACCGCGCTGGCTACCTCAGGTCAGGAGCAAGAATTCTCTACAGTTCGACCCAGACCTCTTAACAATCTGGCGGGAGCATTTACGGGACGCTCATAGTGCGGGTCCTGAGGCTGTACTCGATGGGCGAGGCGACGATCTCGTTTATGAAATCACTTCACGCCAAGCCCTCGACCTTCAGTGCGGGACATCAACCGAGCATACCCCAGATCGGGATACGCCTTCTCCGCTCGGCTGTTCGCATGCCTCAATCAAGTGCTCGGCCCGCGAAAAGATGGACAAGCAACAAAAGAAAGTTTTCGACTGGAACCTATCAACCAAGTTTTTCCTCGCGTTTGGCGAGCCGCCTCCGCCTCAGCCAAATGCTTAACACCTAACTTGATTTACATCAGGGCGGCGGCCATTCGTCTCGGAATTGCACGCTCACCCACGCATCAAACAATCATTAACGACAAAGTCCCGGTGAAGGAGGTCCTTCTTGGCGGTCATTACAAGGTAGCTCTGCGCGCGGCAGAGCTACCGGTAACGTTAATTGCCGAACATCCCGATGGCACTACCAAGTAGTGCCATCAATACTGCATACCAGTTGTCAGAAGCATCGACTCTTGTAACTCTATCCGGCGATTGTGTCGCTGCATGGCCCTCCATCAGGAACTTGACCTCCCGCGCCATTCCGGTGAGTGAGTTTTTGATGTTGACATTCTTTGCTCCTTTGTAAGTGTGTTTAGGGCACACGGACGACTGTGGTAGTGATAGATGGGTAGCGAGCTGATATAGGTAGACTTTCGAACCAGTCTCTTACCTCATCCTTGATGATCTCGGTAAGTGCGGACTGCACGGTGGGCGACGCTGCCCAGGCAATCATTTCGTAGCGGTCTCTTGTGGGCGGTATGGGTGGCAATCGTGGTCCGGTTATTCTGGGGCCGTATCTCTCGAGAAGAAGGTCCACGTTAAGTGCGTTCGTGTACGCACTGGTCTTGAGACAGGCACAGATGCACATTCTTCCCCCACTCGTGACAGCCACGATGGAGATCTTTGCGGACTCAGGTATAAAGACGCTAACAAAATCCGATCCTGTGCTAAACGGAGGCAACTCGTCGGTCAATGTATCGATGTACAACACCTTCGCATCAATTGCACACAACTTTTCCACATTGTTCTGGATTGCTCGATCTCGACGCACGACGGTCGTCACATCTGGCTCAACCGTTTGGTTCTCGTTCTGTATCGTTGACTCAGCTATCGGTTCTGGTCTTACCGACTGGGTAGAGCGTTGATCGGCAATGATGCTTTTGGGAGATTTGGCGACAGTGGGTGTTGCGCTAGCGATGCTAGCGGGCTCGCCTAGTTGATCCCAGCAGAGCAACGTGTTCATCGCTGGAATTTGTAATTGTGTCAACTCTACGTTTCGAGTCTCCAACTCTTTTGCTACTTCAATCGCCCTGTCCATAATCCGGCGAGCTTTGCGTCGTTCTTTCACGAATCCCGGCACTACTTCTGCGAGCTTGTCAGCGATTAGTGTCCACGACATTCCGAACTCCCTGGCTCGGTAGATTGACTCGGCGTACTTCGCAGTTTCGATAATTATGTGGTCTCGGCGATGTGACAGTTGCGAACGTGTTGTTTTTTGCACAGTTGCCTTTTTCCTTGCCACTTAATTACTCCCTGCGATGCCTGGTGGTCAATTTGAAACCTCAAGTGATCTTCGACTTACTAGATCAGTGCCTTTAGTTTTTTTGTGTTAGATGCAGTTTGCAGTGGCAGTCCTGGCAGGTGTTTTGACCAGCACTGATGGTCGTGTTGTCCGTTTTTGTGGTCGTGTTGTCCGTTTGTGCGAGTTGTGTTGTCCGTTTT
>JAKBHQ010000060.1 GCA_021836665.1 Thermoplasmata archaeon | reverse complement strand
ACCGGCAGACCGAATAAATGCCTCAGAGTTTCCGGCGCAGTCTTGCCCCTCAATCCAAATTACGGGAACACGATTGAGCAAAGTTGCAGCCTCTGCCACTTGCTTTTCGAACACTGGCGGCAACATCAAAGCGGCGGTCATCGCTGAAGCCCACATCATAAAATTGCGGCGGCTTAAGCGATGCTCAACCAGAAGTGCAGGCAGCGAAAGCCCGCTCAGCGGTTCCATCGCCTCTACCTCCTTGAGTCTTTCCTGATACTTCTGTTTCAGTGCGAGCTGTTCACTCTCGTTTTGCTGCGACCCGCGATGTCTCAAGGCACCGCTGAACAGAGAGCGCCGGTCCAAATCCATGCTTAATCCTCAATTTCTACTGATTTGAGTGTTATGTCGTGGCTAGGGGCTGATATGGTTTCGCTGCTTTTGCAGCTTGGACAGATTCCACTAGGAGAGTCAGAATTGCTGAAGTCGATCCCGCAGTCCAAACAGTGGTACATTCTCTCAGCTTTTTGGATAATCAGCTCTGCATTAGCAAAGTTAGTTCCCTCGCTCGCGTGAGCAAAAGCCAAATCAAGACTTCCATGTTCTAGGGCGCCAGCCCCTGCCTCGACAACAATTCGAACGACGCGATTGTCTCCATGACCCGAAATAGCGCGCTTCACCGCTACGGCGAGTTCCTCCGCTATTCCATACTCGTGCATGAATTTCCTTTCCCCCAAGGATTCTGAGACTGGATGAACAACCGCCCTTTGGCAGCCCACCCGAAATAGTCTCAGGTGCAAGAATATCGGATAGGAAGGAACAAAAACCCGGATCAATAGGGAAATATTCACCGCCTGATATATTCCAATATTGTTTCGGTGATTCGATATACGTTTCATCCTCAAGAAGACAAAGGACATCATCATTTAACCTGTTGTTGACTTGTTTAGTCGGCTTTAAATTCGTCAACAAAAGCCGAGGTCAAAAGGGTAGCGATAGAGCAGCAACTTCTAATTTATTGCGCCATCTATGTCAGCAATATACTTTCGAATCCAAGCAACTTGGGCGTCTGGTCAATTTCGAATTCAATCATTTCAGTATTTAAATATGAAAAATAATACTCACTGGTTGGGTCACGATTAATGCAGCCGTCTCGGCGGTAGGTCTCGGCAGATATTGTGTTGAGATGCAGGAGGGTACTGCTTTGAGCCTCAGAGATCGCTCTGAAAAAAGTCTTCGCTCGCCGGCAAGGGTGGCCACCGTCGCTTTTTTTCTAGGCGGGCTTTACCTGCTTGCCAGAATACTCATAGCTGCGCGCGGATATGCATCAGCTTTGATCGTGGCTGGCAGCCAATATGTCAACGAGAATAAGCTCGGCATGAAGATCCCAATAATCCAGGGCTCCGGATACGATGGGCAGTTTTACTTCCGACTAGCTTTAGATCCCTTTTCCACCTCTAGGTCCTACTCTGGTATAACATTCGACAGTCCGATCAGGGCGCAAAGGATCCTTTACCCGTTGCTGTCGTGGTTGATATCTTTTGGTGATCCGCACCTAGTTCCCTTTGCAATGATTTTGGTCGAGCTTTTAGCTTGGACAGCAATCGCCTTCTTTGCGGCCCTCTTGGCAAGGGAGTCGGGTAGGCACCCATCGCTCGGTCTGGCAATAGCGGCATTTCCAGGCTACTTTTTCAGCGTCGGCAGGGACCTTACCGAACCCACCGCCTCTGCACTGCTGCTAGCGGCAATCTATTACCTACTGAAAAACCAATATTGGCTAGCCAGTCTCCTGCTCAGCCTGTCGGTACTGGCTAAAGAGACCGGCATGGTGCTGGTGCTTTCCTTAGGCATCTACTGGTTCTTGACGTTGATCGCTAAAACAAGACATGCGAGAAAAGGTGCCCTTATACCCATCTACACTTGGCTGATACCGCTCTCGACCTTTATGGTTTGGCAGTTTGTAATTAGTCTTGTCGAGCAGCACGAACCGCTACGCAGCGATATTTCAAGCAATCTTTCTTTACCATTTGTCGCAATGCTCCGAGGTATCTGGGAGCGAATTCAGCATCCCTTGCCAATTGGCAACTCTCTTTGGGTCATACAGTTCGCGTCGCTAGTGCTGCTGGTCATACTTGCCTTTGCAAGGTACCGTTCAAACTCCATACCAGCATTATTTAAAATCACCTTCGCAGCAATGATTGCGCTTTCCGTAAGCCTTTCAGGCGAGATTTGGCCCAATGATAACTACCTACGCAGCATAGATCTGGTGTGGGTTTTCGGTTGGCTAATAATCTTCTACTCTAAAAGGCCAATTCGCTGGTGGTACTCGGTCTTATTTGTCGCTACCGCTTTGAGTGCTGCCCAACTAGTGGTATTCATCTAATTCGGCACCTGGCCCTATGACGCCTAGGTTCACAGTCACCAAAGTCAAAGCTTTCTATTTTGATAAAGAACCGATAGTCGAATGACTTGAGCTTTCGTTTATCGGCCGCTTTCGTTTATCGGCCTCTTTCGGAATCAGGTCTTCTCCGCTTCGACCGGGCCCAGCAACCACGCTTATTCCTCGAGGATCAATCGAAACTCCGCAGGATGAGCAGACCTGAATCGTTTCGCATACCGACCCGCATCCGTCGTGAACGATCAGCAGCGGTGGTCCGTCCGGAGCGGCATAGCGGTCCCCCCACTGTCGCATCGCATTCAATACCGGCCATAGGTCGAATCCCTTGTTGGTGAGTCGGTACTCGTTGCGTGGCGGATGGTCGCTATAGCGCACTTTTGCCAGAACGCCAGCTTCAACCAGTCGATCGAGTCGCCGCTGGAGGATATTGCTTGATATTCCAAGTCGACTCTGAAACTCGTTAAACCTTCTCACTCCCAGGAAAGCGTCGCGCATAATCAGCATGCTCCACCACTCGCCAACGACCTCCAGACACTGGGCGACCGAGCAGTCCATGCCGGAAAGGCTCTTGTGTTCCATACTCGCTAGCATAGTCACTTGCATAATAGAACCTATTCTGTATAATAGCATTGATGAAGCGATCGACCAATGGATTACCCAATTCTGAACATGGCCATGGTGGCAGGTCGACTGCGGTATTTGTGGTTACTGCACTGGGAGCCTTTATGGCTTCACTAGATCTTTCGATCGTCAATGTAGCTTTTCCGTCACTTGAGCGGTCCTTCCCTCGCGACGCCACTTCAACACTTGCCTGGGTCATAACCGGCTATAGCGTCGTGTTTGGCGCACTCCTCGTCGTTGCGGGCAGAACAGCGGACCGTCTGGGCCGACGCTTGGTCTTTTTTTGGGGCCTTGCTGTGTTCTGTGCGGGTTCGGCAATGTGCGGCCTGGCCCCTTCGGTTACGGTGTTAATTGTCGGCAGAGTGATCGAGGGAACCGGTGCAGCAGCGATGCTTCCCGCATCGCTAGGTCTCCTGCTCGGCGCCTTCACGGCCGAACGAAGATCACAGATGGTGGCCTTGTGGGGAGGTATCGGAGCATTAGCAGTGGCAACGGGACCATCACTCGGAGCCGGTCTGATCTCCGTAGCTAGTTGGCATTGGATCTTCTATGCCAACATTCCGCTCGGCCTCGCTGCTTGGCTTTTCGGTCGACAGGTACTAGTCGAGTCGAAGACAGAAAGTCAAGGGGCGGTGCCTGACTACTTGGGTGCGGTACTTGTCGCAATGGCGCTGGCAGCAATTGTCCTGGGAATATCGCAAGGTCCCGCCTGGGGTTGGTCAAGCATATCGGTAATCGGCTCCTTCGGAGCCAGTATCGTTCTAGGTATCGCCTTCTTGGTCCGATCGGCACGCCACGTATCTCCGGTCCTTGACTTAACCCTATTTTCGCAGCGATCCTTCACCGTAGCTAATGCTGCGACGCTCCTCTACGCTATGGGATTCTTCGCTATGTTGCTTGGCAACATACTTTTTCTTACGGGCGTCTGGCACTATTCAATCCTCTCAGCTGGACTGGCCGTAACTCCGGGGCCGCTAGTTGTGGCAGCTGTATCGGGACCTGCCGGCAGGTTGGCATCGCGAATCGGCTTCCGTCCGGTCATCACTGTTGGTTCAACACTTTTCGCTGGTGGCTTGGCGTGGTACGCATTGCTTATCGGCCTCCATCCCGAATATCTCGCTCTGTGGCTGCCCGCTACTATCATCACCGGCCTTGGAATCGGTTTCACCTTCCCCGTACTAAGCGCTGCGGCGGTTTCCAGTCTTCACGCGGACCGCTTCGCTGTTGGTAGTGCAGTAAACCAGACCGCCAGGCAGATTGGGGGCGCCTTTGGCATCGCCATAATGGTAGTGATCCTCGAGTCGACCCATGGTTCGCTCCCTGATCTCGCAAACTTCCATCACCTGTGGTGGTACGCAGCGTCCATGGCGGCAATGTCCGGTCTTGCGAGCCAATTCATTCGCCCTCGTAGTCCATCCCCTCTAGCCGCTTAACGCAACAAAATTAGCGCACCAACATCACATCCCGCTGGCCTAACGAACATACGACCAAGAAGACCGCCCAGCCCTGCAACGCCAGAAGCCGGTCTTGAAGCTGATTACGGGCACAACGACAAGACGCTGGGTTCTCATCCGGACATCTTGGTAAACCTTGAGTCAACAAAATAAGAATTGGCTACAAAGATCTTTATGCATGTCTCTAGGCAGGCCTTAGCTGATTGCGCGGCGTTTGGTTCAACAACACCGACGTGGTTTGGTAAGGAAAATTAGTGCCCGGCAGTAAGTGTTGCACCTGAGACCTCTGACCAAGTACTAATAGAGCCGACAGCACGATCGAGGGAACGCTCGCCTCCCTCTGCGAATTTGAAAACGTCTCGCGTCAAGAGATCATTCATCGCTCGGTACTCGACCGACTTGGGCGGTCCGGCGATGTGACACGGGTCGATCAATCAACCCACCGCATGATGACACGCTGGAACGATGTCCCGGAGCGACTCGGATCTTCATGATCGGGATCGAATACCTTAAACTTGAAGACATCACCATGATGTTTCG
Source organism: Thermoplasmata archaeon (assembly GCA_021836665.1). Next base: position 710 of record JAKBHQ010000060.1, on the reverse strand, counting down.
GACTCTTGAAATTAGTCCGGTTTGTGGTGCTGGGCTGGTGAACTCGGCGGTAAACCGGCCCAGGTCTAGTGCCTTTGGTGAGGACGCCCACGCAACAATCAGCCTCAAGCCAACTTTCAATTCCCGCCCAAGAATCCCCAGCTCAGCTGGTTAGTCCCAGTGGATGGGGCACTACAAACTGGCTACGGCTCGTATGGGCAAGGGGTCACAAATCTGGAAAAGTCAAGGATCTGGCGTTGGTCGGGATCTGGAGTAGTAGAGACTCGTTGGTGATAAACCTTTCACTCCGCGTCAGTCAGGGTGGCGGTGACTCTCATATGGGTAGCTAAGCGTTCAAAAATCGTCGAGGGAAGTCTGGCATCTGACTTGGTGAAAAGTTCATAGCCGATTGCTCCGTAGAGGTGATAGGCAAGAACGGAGATAAACAGATGCGCACTCGTGCGAGCAGCAGGCTGCTGATAGACAGGACAAAGGCCAAGATCGCTCTTTATGATTATTCGGGCTTTCCTTTAATTCCTTATTTCAATTCACTGAAAAGTTTCCGGTAATCCAATAAATTGGAACTGCTATTCCTTTAACCCCTAACACCAACCCTTTTAACCCTTCCGATGGCGCGTCTATCTGTCGTAGCGCTAACCCACCTCCTTTGCTACTTTTCCTGCAGTGCAGGCAGGATTGAGAAGATCCCAAGCCGTCTCGGACCCAGCGGG
>JAKBHQ010000063.1 GCA_021836665.1 Thermoplasmata archaeon | reverse complement strand
TTCATTATCTCGGGGCAGTACCTGTCAGACTCGACCATTGATAAAACCCCAGTGACATGACCACGTATCGTCTTAAGTCGAAGCAGAATCTCGTCTTTATACTCCGGTATCATGCCATCCTCCGGCTCAGACCCACCCCAGGTGGGATCGGTACATACTCCACTCTAGTTGGCGCAGTTAATTTAAAGATTGCCAAGGCTTCAAGTTTGATGGGTCGCAAGAAGCTTGGGTACAAAGGCCCAACCGGGACAGAGAAAAATGGATCTTCAAGGGTCATTTTGGACTCGGCTGGCGGCTGAGTTGACAGTGGCTGAGTTGACAGTGCCTGAGTTGACAACCGGCGCCGAAGCATTGAAAACGAGAGGAGTGGGGTGGCGCCACCGGTTTTTTGCAATTGCTAGGCTTAATTAGCGGTACAGGATCGATGCCGTGGCAAATTCCAGACGTATTTCATTAGCTGTTGAGTGCTCTATAAAGAATACCCTGGGTTTGTGATCGGCTACGAAATTGCTAGTTTCCACCTGGCGCCAAAGTCGTTGCAAGAGCCGTGTGTCATAGAAAATGCCAATTGGGTTGCCTATAAAAAGGCTACTTTCACCTTGCCCATCTCTTCTATCGAGAAAAGCAATTCACGTCCAACCGCCAAAAACCCAACTTGGAGAGGTCTCTCTGCTTTGAAGTGAGCTTGTCATTTGCCGATTGGAACTCAAAATTCTACCGTCACCCAATTAGTGCGTACCGTCCGCCGGCAGCGCAAGAGACGGCCGGCGCACCTACCATGGTTGCCAATGGAACAAAGCTAGCCAATTCCCGACCCGAGAGCCCAAGGCTGTGCTTTGGGCTCTCTCGGTGCAATCCGATCTCGGTGCAATCCGATCTCGGTGCAATCTGAAAAGAGCTATCGGTGCTTTGGCATTAACCCAACGGCCCTAACGAATTTATTGATTTGACGATTTCCGTCTCTGTAGATAGTCCTGCGGACCCTTCTTTGCACTTCTGAAGTAGCGGCACCGGAGAGCCCACCCCTTGAGTATCCGTGCTCGATTGCTTCGACGTCTCCGAGTGCTCGAGCGATTTTGTACATCGAAGACCTGGTGCTACTAATCGACATTACCCGCCTCCTTTGACCTGCGGTCGTCAAGTATTACTCTTTCAACAATCGAAATGAGGGCTTCCCTGTCTTCGGTCGCCTCTATTAGCAGAACGTCTTCCTCGGGTACGCGCACACAGCCATGACCCTGGTCTTCAAAACTTTTTCGCCATTCGAGCCACAGAGCTCCATCGGGATCGTGGCCGTCCTCAGCGTATGCATCTATTACGGCAAGTACTTCGCATAGGCCGGCACTGTCGACGTCGTACTCGATTATAAGCATTCAACCCTCCCGACTGAAGTTGTCGTTCTAATATCGTCGAGCATATTGTGATGTGACACTGTGACACTGTGACACTGTGACACTGTGACTCTGGATCACTGGGACACTGGGACACTGAATTAGAGCTGAGCCGAAGTCGGATTGGTATTTGGTGAAGCCGATCGATGGACCCTACCAGCGCCATCCCTCCGAAGCCAGAATGCCTCAAGGTTATAATTGACGGGGGTGCCATTCTCACCAGTGCCGACCTAGCTTCGGGTCACGCTCTCTTTATTCTACATAACAGCCCAGCCGACCTCGAAGGCGCACGTTTAACTCCTTAGACGGAAGGAATGCTCGCAAAATTCGGCAACATCTCGTTCAGCCAGACGGCCAGATAGATGGCCAGTCAGATTGCCGTCGCTTATTCCTCTACGACCATTTCGGATGGGTCAAGGTCTTGGGCGGGAGCATCCTGATGGTAGTACTTTCCGCCACGCATCCACGAAGCACCCGCAGCGAGTAGGCAGGCAACTAGTGCGAAGTCAAATGCCACGTCCAAGCCCTTTTTAAAGGGTGCAGAAATCAAAGAGGGGAAGAAGCTCCGCCCTATTAGATACGAAGCCTTGGTGGGATCGACCTTGGTTAGCGCCGGTCCTAGAAGGTGCTGGATTGGGTTGTAGCCAAGGAAAGCAGCGAAGAGGGTTCCAATCGGCGGTAGGTGCGAAATCCGGTTCGCATCTACGCTCGGCACTCCCTGATTTACCAGGCCGTGATAGAGACTAAATGGCAAGGAACTGGAGAGACCTACGATAATCAGCGAGAAGAATATTCCTATTGAAAGGACCATCGCTGAGTTCTGGAAGGTGTTTAGCATTCCGGCACCCGCACCCCTCTGGTCAGCCGGTAGTGCATTCATGACCCCGGCGCGATTCGGCGAAGCGAAAATACCCATCGAAAGACCATTTAGGAGCAGCAAAAGAGCGAAGTCGATGTAACTGAAGTTGAGAGGAAGGAGTTCCAAAAGGGCAAAGCTAATAGCCGCAAGCACCATTCCACCGGTCGCAAAGGGTCGGGCACCGTAGCGGTCAGAGAGCCATCCCGACAACGGTCCTGATATCAAAAAACCCAGAGTCATCGGGACCATATAGATGCCAGCCCAGAGAGGAGTACGGGCAAAGCTGTAGCCATGAAGAGGTAGCCAAATTCCTTGGAGCCAGATGATAAGGATGAACATCATCCCGCCCCGCCCGAGGGAGGCCAGGAGGCTGGCGATGTTTCCTGCGGTGAATGCCCTGATCTTAAAGAGGTGGAGTTGGATCATCGGATGAGCGACCTTTGTCTCGACGATTCCGAAGATCACGAGGAATAGGACCCCCCCGAAGAGTTCGAGTAGAACGCTGGGGTTGGTCCAACCCATCGAAGAGGTTCCGTAGGGCTCGATACCGTAGGTGATCCCCACGAGTAGCAGGATCAGACCTACCGCAAAGGTCAGATTCCCCCACCAGTCGATCTTCGAGGGTGTGCGAACTCCGTGCTCTTCAAGCTTGAAGTAGGCCCAGAAGGTCCCAAACAGTCCGACTGGGACCGATACCAAGAACACCAACCTCCAGTCGAATGGTCCAAGTAACCCTCCGATGATCAAGCCGATAAAGGAGCCAGCGATCGCAGCAACCTGGTTTATCCCAAGTGCCATTCCTCGCTGATTCGCCGGGAATGCGTCAGTGATAATCGCGCTCGAATTAGCCATCAGAAATGCCGCACCGACGCCTTGGAATACCCTCATAATGATCAAGTACATCGCCGCAGCCTGGCCGTGCATCCAGGTCAAAGATAGCAGTATCGAAAAGAGGGTAAATACTGCGAAACCGAGGTTGTACATGCGAACCCGGCCAAACATGTCGCCGATTCGCCCAAAGCTCACCACTAATACGGCGGTTACCACCAAGAATCCCATGAGCATCCACAGGAGATAACCGGTGTTGGCGGGGGAAAGGGGGTTGAGCTTAATTCCATTAAAAATGTTTGGCAGTGCAATCAGCACGATTGAGCTGTTGATCGTGCTCATAAGCATGCCTATCGTGGTGTTAGACAGCGCTATCCACTTGTACCTGCTCGGGTGGGTCACGTGGCCGTGTTCCATGTCGTACCAATGGTGTTCGACAGGTCCCCGGACAGTTTCCGTCTGTGCCATGATCACCTCGCGTGCGAATTAGCGGACTTCAAACCGATGCTTACGTTAACGTAAACTAATGGGAATTATGCCTGTTACCGTCAAGACTTCACGGATTTTTCCAGGGATCAGCCCTTTGGCTTGTAGCTTTTTAGGGACTTAGTGCTGCTCGGAGTATTGTTTGTTGCTTTTGGCTGGTGATTTTAAAACCTCAATGCAACGAGCTCACGGTAGCGCTAAGTTTCTAGCTGAGGGTCACTTTGATGCCCCTCCAAGTGATCAGCCATCCGGAGGTGAAGTCGGTGACAACTGTTCGACTATTGATAGGCACCAAAAAAGGAGCGTTCATCGCTACTTCCGAGGGGAGAAGGCAGAGCTGGAGCCTAAAGGGCCCGCTCTTTGGTGGCTGGGAGGTTTACCATATCAAGGGTTCTCCGGTAGACCCGGCTCGAATATATGCATCTCAGTCAAATGAGTGGTTCGGGCAAATAGTTCAACGATCTGACGATGGCGGCGAAAACTTTTATGCAGTGGATAATCAGTTTTCTTACCAGGATCCGGTAGGTTCGCACCTCTATTACGACGGTAGCGAGAGGGGGTTTGAGTTCAAAAGGATTTGGCACTTCGAGCCCGACCTTGAAGATCCCGACCTGGTATACGCAGGTGCGGAGGATGCTGCGATTTTCAGAAGCTCCGATGGAGCTAAGAGTTGGGGCGAGTTACCGGGGCTGCGGGGGCACACTACCGGTAAGAGTTGGCAACCGGGGGCCGGTGGATTATGCCTCCATACCATAGTCATCGATCCACGATTGAATGGAAGGATCTTTGGAGCTATCTCGGCAGCGGGAGTCTTTCGCTCTGACGATCTTGGATCGAACTGGAGGCCAGTCAACAGGGGACTTAAATCAGATGGGATACCTGACCCTGACGCAGAGGTGGGTCACTGTGTTCATAGGATCGCCATCGACCCAAACCGTCCCGATACCCTATATATGCAGAAGCACTGGGACGTGATGCGCTCGGACGACGCTGGAGAGAGTTGGTATGAGATAAGTGGTGACCTGCCTAGTGACTTCGGGTTCGTAGTAGCGCTTCACCCGCATCAAAGTGGGACCGCGTATGTCATACCTATATCGAGCGACTACGAACACTTCCCGCCCCAGGGCATGTTGAGGGTCTATCGAACTACGACCGGTGGCGACCATTGGGATCCCTTGACCAAGGGACTTCCCCAGGTAAACTGCTACGTCAATGTCCTACGGGACGCAATGGATGTTGACGATCTGGATCCTTGTGGGATCTACTTCGGGACGACATCTGGGGAGATCTATGCCTCCAGTGATTCCGGCGATAGCTGGCAATCGATCTTTTCGGGCCTACCCGCCGTCTATTCGGTCGAGGTGCAGAGAATTTGAGTATCCGAGTAATTTTACCTCCGCACCTAAGCAGGCTCGCAAATGTCCCCAAAGAGGTAAGTCTGGCCGTCGCGCAGCCAATCACGATGTCGTCCGTACTCGATGTACTCGAGGAGTACTATCCGGTTCTAAAAGGAACTATTAGGGACGGGAACACCCTCGAGCGGAGGCCCTATGTCAGGTTCTTCGCACTTGAAACGGACCTCAGTAATCAGGGTCTCGCCGAACCTCTTCCCGAACTGGTGGCAAGGGGTGAGGAGCCGCTGATTATTTTGGGAGCTATGGCTGGTGGGTAGCGGTTAGTCGGCCAGAGTCGGTCTCATGGCAGGCAACCCTGTGTGAGCCGTGAATGCCCATTTTGGAGACTCAATCGGGCAGTGGGGATCGAGCGGTATTCAGCTATCGGCAGAGTCGAATTACGCTATCGCACTGACCAGATAGTCCGCCTTTGAAATATCAGCCCGTAGGTTCAGGGGCCCAGCTGGTGATTCTATTTTTTAGATGCAGGGCGAGGTAGACGAGCCCGATTAGCGCCGGCACTTCGATTAGCGGTCCAACCACGCTAGCGAGGGCCTGACCGCTCGATATTCCAAAGGTGGCAATCGTGACTGCGATTGCGAGTTCGAAGTTATTCCCTGCAGCGGTGAAGGAAAGGGTAACAGTTTTTGAGTATGAGAGTTTCAGCCCGATCCCCAACAGGAATCCCACACTCCACATAATTGCGAAATAGCAGACCAGCGGGATGGCGATACGTAGGACATCGAGCGGATGGGTTACGATGTGTTGACCCTGCAGTGCAAAGAGCAAAATCACCGTGAAGAGCAACCCGTAGAGGGCAAATGGCGAGATCTTCGGTATGAAATCTGCCTCATACCATTTGCGC
>JAKBHQ010000492.1 GCA_021836665.1 Thermoplasmata archaeon | reverse complement strand
TCTGAATTTTATCTAATTCATCGGCGGAGGGAGATAGCTCGCTTCGAAGGGCCTTTTGGCCTGGTTGGTGGCTACCTTGCCCTAGCGGACCGAGGTCCCCGAGGCCACTAGGTCTGGCGGTAGTTGGAGTCTCGGTGTGCACGTTGTGGAACCACCTTGAGTACGTGGTGGTTTTGGTGCTAATAACGTTGTCACCCGTTACCAGCACCGCTATGTGCACTTGGCTTTCTGGGACGCAACCTAGGTCTTGATCTGTGTCGATAGGTTTCCGACGGGTTAGCTTCCTATCCAAATGCAGTTTATAACTCCCATTTCTTTGCGGTAAAGCCGCCACCACCCGAACCTATTTTCTCCTCGTCCCGCAGGAGGGACGACGTTAAGTGCATGGAGTTTCGTCTTGCCAATCGCAGCCTCATGATGGGTGTGCATATGGCCACAGACGTGAAGCTGTGGCTGAAGCGCTTCAGTGATACTGCGGATAAGCTCCGTCCCTCGTCCATCTTGGATACCGATCGGCCAATCGTGGGTGATTACAACGTCGATATCGCCAAGCATCGACCCATTTTTCTTGGTGAATTCCACTTCACTCTCGAGGTAATAGGTGCGCTCCTTCTTCGATGGTCTCCGAGTCTCCAACATAACACTGCGCTGGATTCCCGAGAGCCAAGCGATATTTAGGTTGTGGATGGTTGCCGCACCGGCGCGTCCCAGGTAGTAGACGTTGTCGCCCCACTTGATGGGTGGGTCTCCTTGGTATTCGTCGAGCATTTCATAAGGCTCATGGTTACCTCCGATAAAATAAACCGGTGATTTGAGATCTCCGGGCCCAAGGGCTGAAAAGAGTCCCATTGAGCGATACTTGTTGGGTACGTGTACCGTAGCCAGGTCTTCTTCGTTTCGTATGGCTTCTGCATCTCCAACCTGGAGTACGAGATCGGGAACATGGCCAAGGATGTCGGTAGCTGAATTGATGGCATCGATTACGCAGTCCCACTGACCGTGCACGTCACCGATGACGAGGAAGGTTTTATGTGCATTGAGTTCCTTAGGCATTTCTGCTCCCTGCTCATAGTGGATTGATTGCTCATAGTGGATTGATTGAAAAGAGATCGGGCGGAGCCGATGCTTGCACTTTGATTTAGTGAATGTGAGCGAGATGCCCTCTAAGGTGCTATGTCAGGCGAAGTGCTTTGACCGGGTTGTAGCGGGAAGCGAAGGGATTCTGAGGCTAATTCCTAAAAAGGGCCTGAACTCGCTTACCGGCCAAGTCGCTCTGCATCAATGCACCCAAAAGGCACTTATGTCAAGCTTGAAAGGATTTGGATATTCGTGTCGATTCGAGGCAAGACGTACCAAAGAATGCCAAGGCCTTGGCATTCTTGATGGTTAATCGAAGCGACATTGATGCGAACACGGTATCGATTCTATCACGTCTACCGAAGCCAGCACATTCATCATCGATCATGAATCAACGCAGGTGATACGATGTCACCAGGACCTGCCATGCGGCTGAAGCTTTCCTCAAGATCGGCGGTTAGCTCTCCAATTTTGCTGACGAGACAAGTGCGCTCAAGATTTCGATTGCGGCGGCGCTGAGTGGCAGGCGATGTATTCGACGGCAAGGAATACCATCGAACGATTTAACGGCTAAGTCAAGGATTCCAACTACGAGGCTCTTGGTCAGCTGGGCAGGAGGAGAATTCGTGGCTATACCGCCCAGTATCTTCTCACCACCGTGCTCGTCTCAGCCAATATCAGCAAGATTCGCGATTTCCTCGCTAATGTTGGGTCCGAAGTTGAAGCGGGGCAGTTGAAGTGGAAGAGGCAACCTCGCCGATGTGATCGCTTGGCTAATTTTAAGCCTGCATCGGTTTCAGTATCGAGTGGTGATCCGGTGTGCAACTGCTCGTCCGGGAAGATCACCAAGAACATGACGTCGCACCAACTCAGGATGAAACCGGAATGGGTGGGTGGATGGACCGGCTTAAACCAATGTGAACATGAAACTCGCCGTAGGGTCAGGGCAAGGGAGCTAGCTTAGTCAAGTGCCCCTACGCAAGGACTGCCAGGGGATTATTGGATCTACCTTTGGGTGTATTCTGACATTCCGTTCCTTTACCGCACCGTCGCCTGCCAATTGCCGGAATCGTTGCAGGACTAGATCGTGTGTTCCCAAAAGCCTCTCTAGCCAAAGATCGACCTCTAGAACATCGACGCTGCCCGCTAGCAGCATCTCACTTATGTCCACCCAGTCTTTGGGTCGGTTATACAAGGCTTTGAAAACCGCCAGATGTGCGGCGGAAATTATTGGAATCAGATACTCCTCAGTACCAAAAGGATGCATCGACACCGCTGCCGCTACCGATTCATGAAATTCGTGTTGTGGGAAAAAGAGGTCAACGGGTATTCCCTTTTGTGGCTGCCCACACCACAATCTGATTTGTCCGTCTCTCTTGCACTGAGCAATTGAAGCCGTGTCCCACGAGATGGCGTGTGGTAATACTTTGAACACCTCTGCGACCATCTCGATGGACGAAGCGATGTTTATATCAATGTCGCTTGTGGTTCGCGGCTGAGAGGTGTAATACGCCAGTGCAAGCGCCCCACCGAAACCGAACCCCACCCCAGCTTCACTTAGGCTATCGTTCAAAGCGATGACCAGTCCTACCAGCGACGGTCTCTTATTGGGTGTCGGCACCACGCACCAGCTCTAGAAAACTCGGAAGTCTGTCGTCGAACTTCCTCTCTGCTGCTCCCACGGAGATTGCGTCGGCCAGATCGAGCAGGCGCTCCAGTTCCAAACCATTGTCATCACATGCTGGCTCGACTCGAACTACCTCTATTGTGCAGTTCATCGCTCGCAGTACCCTAAATAATTGGCCTACGCTCGGGTCGTGCCGTCCGCTAATGTAGTCGCTTATCCTGCCCTCGCTGACTCCTGAACGTAGGGCGACCTCGCGCGCTGTCATCCCTGAGCGTCTAAGCGCTTGTTGCAGTAGATACCCAGCAGCAGTTCTCGTCCGTGTTGGTTTATCCGAGGGTTCCATGATCCAAAGCTTACCATATGTGGTAAGCTCTTTGTATCTCGCCTATCGGTCTGTGACCTTGCAGACCGATCACTCCTTTTAGTTTCTGAGCCCCCTCCGATCCCTTGGCTACGACCTCGTGTTCGACTACAGAAACGACCAGCTTGGTATGAGTGAATCCCATGCGGGAGCAGTTCAGGTCGAGGGTGCCTAGTACTGTCCAGCGATGCCTCAAGCGCTCATTGATGCCACAGTTGACTTTCGAGTAAAAAAGTCAATAGATGAAGCGACCTGGAAGCAGAGGATTGGCCAACGTCGCAGTTATCTCCTCCGTCCCAAGGAGAGCCCAGATACTGACGGACACTTTCCGATGCGCCGCCCGCGTCTGGACCGTCTGCCACCGTCGTTTGCCCACTGAAAAACTCGACAGGCGATTCATCGGGTTGTACTCGCATACCAGTAAAGTCATCACACCTTGATCGGATCTTTAAAAATCGGTCATCGGTATCTTTTCCGCTTAGCGCAGGCGTCAAGTACGCTCAAGATTTCCATTACGGCAGCGCTGAGTGGCAGGCGATGTATTCGACGGCACGAAACACCATCGAAGGATTTAACGGCTACGTCAAAGATTCCAACTATGAGGCTCTTGATCAGCCGGGCAGGAGGAGAATTCGTGGCTATACCGCCCAGTATCTCCTCACCACCGTGCTCGTAGTCTCAGCCAATATCCGCAAGATTCGCATATTCCTCGCTAATGTTGGATCCGAAAATGAAGCGGGGCAGGTGAAGTGGAAGAGGCAACCTCGCCGACGTGATCGCTTGGCTAATTATAAGCCAGCATCGGTTTCAGTATCGAGTGGTGATCCGCCGACCGGATGACGAAGCAATATCCTCTGCCTCACTTTTGGGTAGTCCGTCGTATTGGCGCGTCCGTGAAACCCGGTAAGACCGAAAAACGATTCAAAAAGCCATTGATTTGCTCTTGATGGTCGCTCGATTTCGCCAATCTGATCAGATGACTGTCGTCATAGCATTGGCCGACCTTTTGGTTCGAGTTTAGCGAACAGCCCTTGGTGGGCGAGGGGGGACTTGAACCCCCACATCCTTTCGAATACAGGAACCTGAATCCTGCGCGTCTACCAATTCCGCCACTCGCCCAAATGACAGAGTAAAACTAGCCGCTCGGGCGGGGTATCAATGCACTTTGTGGTGAAAGAGTGGCATCGTTCTGCCATGGGAGACAGAGCATCCTCGGACTCACTGTGGCTTCGGCCGAATTGAGCTTCATCGGGTCGCTGTTTCTTTTGCTGGATGTCCTGGCATGAGCCAATGTCGATGGCGTGATCTCTTTTGCCTGCCCATTCATTCCTGCAGAAAAGGAGCAGGTCCTTGTGGCGGGGTGATAACTTCAGGGCAGAGTTATATCTACTGGCTAGATTGGATGAGGTGGGACTGCGAGATTTCGAGCTGCGAATTGAGAACCTATTCGAGTCAACCTTTGCGAAGGCGTCTCGTAGAGGTGTTGAGCCTGTCGAGATCGCCAAACGAGTGATCCGGGAAGTAGACCAAAACACTCTTTCTGGAGCAAAGTATGCATTGGCTCCGAACGTCATCGAAGTGTCCTTATCACCTGCTGATTACGCTAATTTGGAGCCAGTGATGAAGTCGATAAAGGCGGAATTGCTGGTACTGCTAAAAGAGCACGCAGCCGGATCTGACATGAGGTTTGTCGGGCCCCTTTCGCTGGATGTCCTTTTGGATCAGGAGCAGAAGTTTGGTTCAATTATCGTCGAGTGTGGATTTGACGAGGACTCAGATTACCAGGAAAAGATGGTGCTGCGTTTTGAAGGCGGATCTACTGTTGTTCTGGGCGAAGCACTTGTGTCTGTAGGTAGGATGCCTGGAAGTACGGTTGTGATCGAAGATCCGAAGGTTTCTCGGGCTCACGCAGAGTTATTTGTCTCAGACCAAAGGGCTTTTGTTCGTGACTTGGGATCGACAAATGGTACTTTTGTCAATGGTGTCAGGATTAAAGACGTAGTTGAACTCAAAGATGGTGATCAAATAGTTTTCGGTCGAACCCAGGGGATTTTCGAGGTCCAATAACGCCGTGCCGATTCCACTTCAAGAACTCCTAAAGTATGTCGTGATCATACTGCTCTGGCTGCTTTTCCTCCGTATATCGAGGGCGGCCTGGGTAGAGATGCGCTCAGACACCAGAAAGTCAAAACCAGACGACAAACAGGGTAGGGTCACTAGGGTAACTCCGCAGGTTTTAGAGGCCAGTCTTGCGACGACCGGTGAGTCGGGTGCGAGAATTGCGGGAGGATCTCAGGGATCCCAGGGCGCCAAGGAGATATTTCTGGTCCGCATGGATGGCGATTTACCGGGGGATAGATTCCCAATTGGAAGGGAAATCACCCTCGGTCGGTCGGAGGGATGTAGCATCAAACTCGACGATTCTTTCGTTTCAGGTATTCACGCCAGGGTCTTTATGGAAGGGTCAGAGTTGATGATTACCGACCTGTCTTCCACCAATGGCACCTTTGTGAACTCGCAAAGGATCACTAAGTCAAGGATGATAAAGGTTGGAGATACCATTATGGTCGGCCAGAACCGGTTTGTGGTGGGACTCTGATGCGACTGGAGTGGGGGGCCGCAACCGATAAGGGTCTGGTCAGGACTATGAATCA
>JAKBHQ010000220.1 GCA_021836665.1 Thermoplasmata archaeon | reverse complement strand
TGATCGCTTCTCTTTGAAGGCCTCCCGTCCTTCTCGAGCCTCTTCGGTCGAGTAATAGAGCAGGTTCGCATCGTGTGCCAGCTGCTGAATTCCGCTCATGCCATCCTCGGCGGCATGAAAACTTGCCTTCATCATTCTGAGGGCAAATGGGGAGAGGGCTAGCATTTCACGACACCACTCAACTGTCTCTTTTTCCAGTTCATCCAGCGGAACCACTGCATTCACCAGACCCATCTGCTTCGCACTCTCGGCGTCATATTGCCGACAGAGAAACCAGATCTCCTTTGCCTTTTTCATTCCAACGATTGCGGCCAGCTCCGCCGCACCGAACCCTCCGTCAAAAGATCCAACTCGGGGGCCAACCTGGCCAAAGCGGGCATTATCGGCGGCTATGGTCAAATCGCAGACAAGTTGTAATACATTTCCCCCGCCGATAGCGTAGCCTGCGACCATCGCCACTACAGGTTTTGGAAGGCGCCTAATTTGCACGTGCAAATCCGTGACATGGAATCTACCTACGGCACCCCTAACACCCGGCTCAGTCATGTATCCGGTGTCACCTCGAACACCCTGATCGCCGCCAGAACAAAAAGCTTCAGTTCCCTCACCGGTCAAGATGATCACGCCTATTTCAAGATTCTCGCGGGAATCCACGAGGGCCTCTGAAATCTCTATCAGTGTCTGGGGCCTGAAAGCGTTCCTTAGGCGCGGGCGGTTGATGGTAATTTTGGCGATTCCATCGCCGCTGTGCTCGTAGCGGATATCTTCGAACTCTCTGACCGAGGACCAAATCACGTCACTGGATGCATGACCTTTGTCCATAAAGCTTCTTTCCTTTCGTGAGTATGCATCTGAGTCATAGGAAGGACTGCCCTTGCTGTTCTTCCAACGCCGGATAAGTCCGGACTCACCATATCCGATACCCTACCCGAGTGACGGCACGCCCTCTGACGGGAATCTAGCCAGGGTCCGCCTGCTGAGGGGTCCCCGAAAGTTGATCAACCTGATGTGTAAGATGTTCCTCGGGTTTGTTTTGTTCAGACTAACAATTCCTCCCCATCCCCTAGCGGAATTTGATTAAAGGTATAGATGGAAACAGGGGATGGGGAGGAATTCGCCGCCTCGCTTCCCGTGGTGGTTCATTTTGATCCTCAGCAACGACGCCAGACCCGCCACCTCTTTGCACCATTTACCTGTCCGTAATGCCTCTCGTAGTACACGTCGCTGTTCAGGTAACTCTAGAGAGACAAACTCGGTGGGAGAGAGGTAACCAAGGGAAGCTGTGGGGTCGGTACTTGTTGTATTCGTCCCTCCAGCGATTCAAAAGTTTCTGAGCTGCTGCGACACTGTTGAAGAGCTCTCCGTTTCTAAGTTCCTCACGTAATCTTTTTATTGGACGATTCAATTTTTCCATTTAACCAAGGCGATTTTGGTTCGATAAAGCACAGCTGCACCCCCACCTCCCACACCAGTCCTCGAGCACTGTGGCGATGAACTTTGATCCATTGTCAAGGCGTATAAAGCAAGGTTTGTTTCTTTCGGCTAGAAGATCATCTAGAACAGCTGCTACGCGCCTTTGGATCCATGGATCTCCCAGCGATTGAGCCGTCTTGTGAGGCGTCCTGGGAGGCGGGTAGAAGTATTTCCGATGCAAGGCAGCGTTAGTTTGGCATTTCAAAATTCAAATCTGCTGGTAGCGAGGGGAGTAGAAAGCATCCTTGGGGGGCGAGGCTAAGTTGAGTGTTGGTCGCAGCGAGATGGCTATCTTCTCTAGCTGTTATCGTGGCAATATGTCTGAATTTCGAGAGCTTCTCAGCTATAGCGCATCACTGATTGCGGATTACCGCGAAATGGTGGCTGAGCAGCCAGTCTTTCCTGAAGTTGATTTTGAAGATGTTCGGGCAACTATTGGCTCTTTGCAAAACGATTCTATTTCTGCCAAGGCAGTAGTTGAGGAGCTGGTGGGCGTAGTAGAGCCTATGCTTGTCGGCACTACTGGGCCTCGGTACTTTGGTTTTGTTGTAGGCGGAGCACTAGATGCTGCGACGGCGGCGGACATGCTAGCGGTGGGTTGGGACCAGAACGCTTTCAATGCGATTATGTCACCCGGAGCGGCAGTGATTGAGGACATAGCGGGTAGCTGGATTAAAGAGCTACTAGGTCTGCCGCGCCAAGCGTCGTTTGGGTTCGCTACTGGAGGACAGGGAGCAAATACCGTTTCTCTTGCAGCGGCTCGACACTTTGTCTTGAACAAGGTCGGTTGGGATGTTGAAAAGGATGGACTTTCTGGTGCACCAAGAGTGCGTGTGGTGGTGACTGGGGAGCGCCATGCCACTATAGATATGGCACTTCGCATTCTTGGTTTTGGCTCGGATGTAGTTGAGCCAGTACTCGTCAATTCGCAAGGTGCTATCGACATTACGGACCTCGCTCGAGTGTTGGAAGGAGGGTTGCAAGGTCCGGTTATCGTCTGCCTCCAGGCCGGAAATGTAAATACAGGTGCCTTTGATGACTTTGTCAGGGCCATACCAATAGCGCATCAGCACAACGCCTGGGTCCACGTTGATGGAGCATTTGGTCTTTGGGGGGCGGCGAATCCGGCGACGCGCTACCTGCTGGAAGGCGTCGAGCAGGCTGACTCGTGGGCTACCGACGGCCACAAGTGGCTAAACGTACCCTATGACTGCGGCTACGCCTTTTGTGCCCATCCAAACGCCCACTATGGTGCGACCTCGTATTCTGCGGCGTACTTGAAAGGCCAGGGGGAAGACGAGTTTCGTGCGCCCGGTGACTTCGTGCTTGAAACCTCGCGGCGAGCCCGAGGATTTGCCACGTGGGCCGCACTGCGTCAGCTGGGACGGACGGGAATCGCAGAATTGGTCGAAGGATGTTGTGCTATTGCTAGGCGATTTGCCGAGCAGCTGGCCAGCGTTGAAGGTGTCACCGTTCTAAACGACGTTGTTCTAAACCAAGTGCTAGTCCGATTTGGGGATGACCTTCAAACGGATCAAGTCATCCGAGCAGTTCAGAGATCAGGCGAATGCTGGATGGGAGCTACGACATGGCAGGGCAAGCGGGCCATGCGCATCTCGGTTTCGAATTGGCGAACTACCGAGGCCGATGTGGACCGCTCGGTTGCGGCGATTCTTGATGCGCTATCAGCCAAATAGTTCTGTTTGGCGGTGGGCGATCATTCGGTCGAGGCATGGCGAGCATGAGAGTTTGAGCGGGCAGCACTTGGTTGGAGTAGTTTGCTGGATTCTGCAGTAGCAAGGAAGATCTAGCCTGGATTATAGGGCCAGATGCCACAAGTTGGAATGCTGACAGCCATCTGGATAGGTTCAGAATAATTTCGGTGGTGGGAATCACACCTAAAGCGCCAAGTTTGACCAACCTGCGCGTCAAACCCCTTTTGCAAGGGAGGGGAGGATGTGTACGCCCAGCATGGGCGCAGTCTTGGAGGTGCAAGTCCTCCCGTGAGCTGACCACAGCGAATGAAGTGAAGCACAACTGCGCAAGGGCGACCGAGCGTGGGAAGGAAGTGCGGAGCAAATTTGTGAGCCGATGAACAAGAACCAGATATGAGGCGTTGATAATTTTGGCAACACTGACCAGAGGCTGCGGCTATATCCGCTCCAGCTACCTTCAAGTACTGAGCTAGAACGTGGTCCGTTGCAGTTCTTAAGAAGCTGTGGTCGATTGATTAATGATCAACGACGGATGGGGCTGGGAGAATAGAAACGCTCGGCGCTGGTGGGGTAGGGCATTTGGTACGGGACTTAAAAGATTCAAATAGCTAACGACCGTTCTGGCGCGGGCGAGACGACCTGATCTTTTTAAAGCCGCGATAGAGGCATGATCGGTGGATCAGTCTGACCGACGCAGTGCCATATGGCAAAACTGGATCATTTCGGCCCACCTACTTTGAGTGCTAGCTGCTTTTGTTGGCGTTATTGATTTGAGTTCGATAGTAATCATCGAGTAGGTTGCTGGCCAGTACTGCAACTGATCCCGGCCTCCATCTGCCGATTCCTCTGCAGGAAGTTACCGACTCAACGCCCCGAAGCGAGTTTGTTAGAAAAACTTCGCTGGCTTGGATTAGTTCATCGATCGTTAGGTTGCCTTCCTCGACGCGCATTCCGACTGACAAAAGTAGTCCGATTATGCGGCCCCGGGTGATGCCGGAAAGGATTCGACCATCATTGCCTGGAGTCACAATCTTCTCGCCGATCACGGCAAAGAGATTAGAGCGCGAAGCCTCTAGCACCTGATCCTTATCTATCAGCAGGGGTACGAACCCGGAGTTTTGACTTGTGAATTCGTCGATGGCTCGTCGATCGCACCATTTGTGTTCACCTAGGCCCCCTGGAGCAAACATCGGCACCATTTCCACTCCGGCGGTGGAAACTCCGAGATCTAAAGGGGAACATGTGATCGAAGTCTCCAAATGGTCCTCTACTGTGCGCAGTACGATGCGTAGCCGTCCGTTGCCTAGTGGTATTTCCTCAGCCGCCTTATTTATTGCCTTTGGGTCCAATGGAGGGAGTTCCCCATATAGAGAGAAGCTACTCCTTGCGAGTCGATTGAGGTGTGCATCGAGGTCTAGCGGGATTCCACTCCGAGTTGCGATAGTTTCAAAGACACCGAGAGATTCGTCAATTAAAATAGGTCTCGTCGCCGGTGAATAGATTTTTTGATTTGGCGTCGACATTTTGGCACCTATGGCAGCCAGGATTGGGCCAGCCTTGGTCAGACACTCCTGATACTCTTCTTCAGGATCAGAGTCGGCAACTATTCCTCCGCCAATTCCGCACCATATCTTTCCAGAAGCAATTTCAAAAGTACGGATTACGACGCTGCTCATTAATCCGGCAACCGGACTAATCAGTAGTATCGAACCGGTGTAAACCTCGCGGGCCGTGTGTTCGAGTTCACAAATTATCTCTTCAGCTCTTAACTTTGGAGCTCCAGTGACCGACCCGGGGGGAAATGTTGCCGATAAAAGTTCACCGTCGGTTATGTTCTTTTTGACCTCGCCCCTAACGGTCGAGACCATGTGCCAGACGCCAGCCATTTCGACAACGTTGAACAGGTTATCTACGCCGATAGAGCCTGGTGTGCAGACACGACCCAAGTCGTTTCGCATCAAGTCGACGATCATGAGGTTTTCTGCCCGATTCTTTTCTGAAAGTGCAAGCTCTGTTCGAGCTTGTTGATCCAGGTCCACCTCCATATGCCGAGGGGCGGTACCTTTGATGGGCGAGGTGATGACGGTGGAGCCGGTTCTTTGAATGAATAGTTCCGGGGAAAAGCTTGCAATGGAGCCCCAGCTCCTTGAAATGAAGGCCGCAAAGGCAGGCTTTAAGATCCCTTCGCCCATCAGGAAGAGTTCCAGCGGACTCCCTTTGAAGTCCGCTTCGATGCGATGTGTGATGTTTGCCTGGAAGATGTCTCCAGATCCAATGTACTCGATGGCTCTTTTCACCGAATTGATATGATCTTCTCGAGTCGGAGTGGCGACGAATTCTCCTACCTCGAAGCTTGATCGAGCTACTTCACTGGACAAGTGCAGCTTTTCCAGGACTCGATCGCGACTTTGGAAGATTTCTTTTGTACGAGAACCGGTCAAAAGGGCTTCGAAGTACCAAGTATGGGTGTGCTGGTCGAACCTGAGTAGATGGTCATAGTAGCTCAATGAGTGCTGGGGAAGTGGGATGATAGTTTTCGGCTGGGGCGGTAATTGCTCGATGAGTCGACCAGCTTGATAGCCGATATGGCCGATCCAGCCACCACCAACTGCTCCTGGCCGTTCTCCCTTTACGGTCTGA
>JAKBHQ010000024.1 GCA_021836665.1 Thermoplasmata archaeon | reverse complement strand
TGGCGTGGCAACGAGATGGCCTGGCCGTGCGAGTGATACTCCGTCCATGAACAATGCCGATCTAACAGGCGCTTTGCCGCCGAGACTTGGGTTTCGTGAGTTAGGGGGCCTATCCGCCGAACGGGGCCAGGTAATTGCTCATGGGATGCTCTATCGTTCGGCAAACCTTGAATTGGAGAAGTCTGATGAATATGAAGTTGCTTTCCAAGAGGACAACATCGCGCAGTTCAGAGCTCTAGGCATTGGGACAATCATCGATTTAAGGACCCCTCAAGAGGAGCTGGTGTCCCCTTCGGGGTGGCCAAAAGCGACTGGAGCTACACGTATTTCAGTACCAATTTTTGACGGAGTGGCTGGATCTAGCACGGACATAATGGGAGATCTCTTCAGTGGCAAGCTGAGCGTGGTCACACCTGAAGATCTGGGCGCGATGTACGTTACATCGCTTAAGTACCGAGCATCCGCATACGGACTGGCTGTGACGTCCATTGCGGAGGCGGAGCGCCTTCCGGTACTGGTCCATTGTGCCTCGGGCAAAGATCGAACGGGCCTCGTAGTTGCGGTTCTCCTGGCTTCTTTGGGCAGCACTAGACAAGAGATTGTCGAAGATTACCAGCAGACCGGTCTCTACAGGAAGGATCGCATTGTTAAATACCTGCCGGCTCTGGAGATCCGCGGTATCAATCCTGACGATGTTCGAGCATTTTTTGAGACTCCAGCAGAAGCTATCAATATGGCCTTGGACTTCGTGGAGGCGGAGTTCGGTTCCGCTGAACGATACCTTATGGATGGCGCCAAAGTTTCGCAGGTTGCGATGGCTTCCCTTAGAACCAGGTTCCTAATACCTTCCCGGTAATCCGGGCATATCCGATAAGTTATTGGATTTAATCTCTACCAAAAGGATGAGCTGGTCACAAATAACAATGAGATTTTGCGGCGTTCCTTAGTTGAATCTGTTGCCACCAGGTCGGCGCGATTAATACTCTGTGTATGCCCAAGGTGGTGATTAACTAAGACAACGTAAAGCTATTGTTCAGCATTTTAAAAGTTCACCTTTTTAATTACAGGATTGTATCGAGCGGAAAATGACACCAGCTTGCTCAATTCACAATTGGCAAGCTGGTGTCTCTAAGAGTGATCAATAGCTCGTGGTGTAAATTGGAATCCGTCTGGCGGGTTAGATTTCCACCACATCTGATCATTAGGTTTACACGGGCAGAAGATTTGATAGAGGTTGTCCATCCTCTGACGGAGAATTGAGCTTACGTCGCTTGACTTCAGCGATCATGTAAAAGGTGGCAATGACATACCATACTAACCAGCACGAATACGCGAAATAATAGGTAATGGCGCCGTTCCAAGCAAGTGGTCCCGTCTTGATCGTAAGAGTAACGGTAGCAAGAAAGAAAGTTGATCCACAGAAAATTGCCAACCAGTTAACCCAGCGAGGAAAGAGAGGAGTTGTGCTTTTATCAGCCAGGCCGACAGCTGATGTTGCGTACATCTGCAGTGTCGTACAGAAGAACTGACCATCGACAAAGATCCATCCAAGATCATTTAGAAGCCTTATTGTATTGGGATCCTGTCCATGCCGAAGAACCGTGGCCGCCCAGAAGACAACACTCCCTGATACGACCATTACTGTCAACGCGCCGCCTAATAATTGTAAGAGGGATAGTACTGGATAGCGCCCTTCAATTTTTGCAAGCTGGATCGTCAATAGTGCAGTCCACGGAAGAAGCAGTGCAATGGAGACCATTGCGCCAGCAAATCCAATCTGTTTGATCGTTATCGAGTGGTGGTAGTGCGCGGCTACTTGCTGTGCGGTGAGTGCTGGTCCTGCAGGTGAAGGCAGATTACCACCAAGAAATCCCCAAAAAATGATAAATGTAACTAAGAAGACTGGACCAGACCAGGCGCTCAACATTTGATACCTTAAGCTGAGTTTACTGTTCATGTATTACTCCCTTATGCTGACGTGTTCGAAGAGGACACAATAAAGTCAGTTATTATGTCGTATAAGTACGGGCAAGTCGCCCACGAGGGCGAATCCTAACGATTTGGGTAAATCTGCCTCAGTATGTGGTCAGATTATGTAATATACCAATAGATGTATAACGTATAGGGCACGAGAAAGTATCGGCAAATGCCCGATGCGAAGTGCCGCGTGATGGGCTAATTCGGAGCTTTATCGCGAATATTAGGAAGCGTATTGAGTGTACGAATATGAACAAACCGCTACTGATCGTTTAGTGCAGCGTTGTAAAATTTAAACCAGTTTGTTTCGCGGACTCACCATCACCCCCCCCTCGGTGGATAGCACCAATTAGATACCGTGGCTAACCACTACTGCTCGTGCCAATGTTACAATGGTTAGACCTTTAGGTCAAGTGAATAATTATTAATAGGGAAGATTTAAATAATTAAGCTTTTCTGCTGCTTGAGGTTCCTCAACCTTAATCAGGACCTCATTCTGAGCTATCCTGGCAGTTGATTTGTAACTACTATGTAGTCTTCAAGCCGTGGGACGGATTCAAGGAATCGCGATGAGTGGGTATGTGGTTGCAGTGGTGGTCGGGCATCTAACCCACACCTAATCAACTTATTTCTCTGAGTAAAAAGTTATGGTTTCGGAAAGCTGTAGGGAAGTCGTCTCCGGGGATAAGAGCGCCACTCTGGCGCGTCCAGTTGCTGGGGTGAACTGAAAAGAAGTTAGGGCCAATGCACAAACGGTGATTTCTTCTACAGCACCGCTCTCGGTTAGGCGATTATGGTAGCTGCTCGATCACGAAGTAACATCGGCGAGGTTGTCAAGCAGATTCCATTTGTGTCATTGCAACTTTGAATGAGCTAATTGCCACTTTATCTTTCGCTTTGTTTGCCTGAATTTAGTTTTGGGGAGTTTTGCAAGACATGTCTTGTTTCCAATCCGTGGGCGTTACCAGTCCAGGCCTGCTAAGGACGGACGACAAATGCAGGGGTGCGGCCATTGGATTGGTCAGATTTGTCCGAATAGGAATAAAAGCGGTAGAGGTGTGGTGGAATGTGGCAGGCATGTCAGTAACGGAGAAGATATTGGGATAATCCGGGCCAGTAGATCTTTGCGCCAGAGACAAGTGCCCGATCCACCTCGACCTTTTATAGCTGGGTTTGTTGGTGCCGAGAGTAGTTTAAAGCACCACGGAGGGGTCGAGTCTAAGGTGACTATTGACTCGAGCGAAGTGCCGATCTTTCCTAGCTGTTAGCGTGGCATTATGTCTGATTTTCGAGAGCTTCTCACCTATAGCGCTAAACGAGTTGCAGATTACCGAGAGATGGTTCCTGAGCGGCCGGTCTTTCCCTCGGTTGACCTCGATGCTGCAGGTGAAAAGTTTGGCTTGCTGCAAGATGAATCAGTTCCAGCAATGGCGGTGATAGAGGAGTTAGTGGAACTTGTCGAGCCGATGCTCGTTGGAACTACCGGACCACGTTATTTTGGATTCGTCACCGGAGGGGCGCTCGAAGGTGCGACGGCGGCCGACGTTTTAGCTACTGGTTGGGACCAAAACGGCTTCAATGCGATAATGTCGCCGGCTGCGGCAGTAATTGAAGATGTGGCCGGCAACTGGATTAAAGAGCTCCTAGGCCTGCCAGATGGTGCATCATTTGGATTCGTCACCGGTGGTCAGGGTGCCAACACCGTTTCACTCGCAGCAGCTAGGCATTTCGTGCTCGCGAATAGCGGTTGGGATGTCGAAAAGAAGGGACTTTTTGGTGCTCCCAGGGTACGGGTGGTGGTGACGGGTGAACGCCACGGGACCATAGACATGGCGCTCAGGATACTTGGCTTCGGCTCGGAAGTAATTGAGCCAGTCCTCGCTGATTCACAAGGGGCAATCGACATCGGGAACCTTGCTCGGGTTCTGCAGAATGGACCGCAGGGTCCGACGATCGTTTGTCTTCAAGCGGGTAACGTGAACACCGGCGCCTTCGATGATTTTGTGAGTGCGATACCTCTGGCGCATCAATACAACGCCTGGGTACATATAGACGGAGCATTCGGGCTTTGGGCAGCCGTCAATCCGAGGAAGCGCCACCTCCTGGAGGGAATCGAGCAGGCCGATTCGTGGGCAACCGACGGCCATAAGTGGTTGAATGTTCCCTATGACAGCGGATATGCCTTCTGTGCTCATCCGGAGGCACATCGAAAGGCTATGTCTTATTCTGCTGCCTACCTGAAGGGGCAGGGAGAAGATGGATTTCGTACGCCTGGTGATTTCGTCCTTGAAACGTCGAGACGAGCCAGGGGTTTTGCTACTTGGGCGGCCCTTCGCCAGCTGGGGAGGACCGGTCTTGCCGAATTAGTCGAAGGTTGCTGCAACCTGGCAAGGCGTTTTGCAGAGCAGCTAGCCGATATTGATGGAGTGAGCATCCTCAACGAAGTCGTACTTAATCAAGTGCTGGTCCGATTTGGTGACGACCATAAGACGGATAGGGTGATCGAGGCCGTTCAGAAGTCGGGTGAATGTTGGATGGGGGCTACCACTTGGCAGGGACAAAGGGCAATGCGCATTTCAGTTTCGAATTGGCGGACCACCGATGCCGATGTGGATCGCTCAGTTAGGGCGATTATTAGTGCTCTTGCTACCCTGGACCTTTGATCGGCTGCCGATGCAATCCAAGTCCCGCAAGGGGAGTTGACCTGAAGATTTAATACTGATTGGGCTCGTTTTAGGGCTAACTCGCAATTTTCCGGAGGTTATGCCCTTCAAGTTGGCGGTGAGGAATGACCAAGGTAGGCCCCTCAGGATTGTTCCGTAATGAATAGACCAGTGGTTATCTGGTCCAAAGAATCACGAACAAGCAACTTTCGGCAATTCTCCCGATGGTACCGGGTTGATATGGGCCAGTGTGAAAACAGACAATAGAGCGGTCTTGGTAAAGGGGCGATTGGTGCTGGTTTGACGGTGAAACGACCCCAAGGGCGTGTCGAGCCCTAGCTAGACTCGCCTAGATAGTTTTAGCCTAGGTGCCTTTTTGGCCTGTAGATTCGCTGGATAAAGCAACTGGTCAATTTGACGCAGTTCGACAGGGCCGGACCATTGGATCGGGACGTCAAGCGCCGTCCTGGTGCATCATTAAGTTTTCAACTTGCAGTCGGTAGTGGTGGTCAAGCAACTTTCTTGCCAAGCTCGTTATCGGTCCCGAACTCCAGTAGCCGAGTTCTTCACATGAATTTACGGTTTCGACCGAGCGAAGGGAGTTAGTCAGAAACACCTCGCTGGCTCGCTTGAGTTGATCTACCGTGAGATCTGCCTCGATGACGCGCTCCCCGATAGATGATAGTAGTTTGATGACCCGAGCCCGGGTAATGCCTGCAAGTATCCTTCCATCAAGTGCGGGAGTAAGTATCTCTTCGTCACATACCGCAAAGATATTGGATCGCGAAGCCTCAAGCACTTTATCGCCATCCAGAAGGAGAGGGACGAAACCGGGGTTTTTAATCGCTAAGTCGTCGATCGCACGTCTGTCAAGCCACTTGTGTTTCCCCAGCCCGCCTGGTGCCTGTATCGGCACCATGGATATTCCCTCGTCGGAGGGTTTAAGGTCTAAAGGAGCGCAGCTCATAGAAATTTCTAACTCACCCTCTACCTTGCGTACAACGATGCGCAGGCGTCCGCGTCCTTGGGGAACTTCAGCCAGGGAGTTTTGAATCGCCGCTAGCCGTATCGGGGGGAATTCACCGTAGAGAGAAAAGACGCTCATTGCCAGTCGGTTTAGGTGCGCATCGAGGTCAAGAGGAACTCCATTTAGCGTGCCAAGGGTCTCAAAGACACCCGCTGTTCGGTCAAT
>JAKBHQ010000044.1 GCA_021836665.1 Thermoplasmata archaeon | reverse complement strand
TAACTCGTGGGGCGCTGACCACCTTCTCGATAGCTAACGACGTAGCTAAATATTTTGCAATCATCCCTGCGCTTTTCGTCAGTGAGTTCCCTGGACTATCTGCCTTAAATATCATGAGGCTCCACTCCCCAGACTCTGCGGTGATGTCGGCGGTTATCTTCAACGCCCTAATCATCATCGCGCTAATACCGCTAGCTCTTAGGGGTGTGAAGTTCAAGCCGAGTAGTGCCTCGCAAATACTCAGGCGAAACGTCCTGATCTATGGGGTAGGCGGTCTAATTCTCCCCTTCATTGGAATTAAAGTAATCGACCTTCTCGTCTCACATTTGGGGTTCTAATGTTACTCATACCGCTTAAGCGATCTCTGATTATCATGGTGATTTTCGCCGCAATCTGCGGGGTGATCTACCCATTAGCCGCACTTGGATTGGCTCAGAGCACCTTCAGTTACCAAGCGAACGGTTCTATAAGCAGATACGGTTCGGCCCTAATTGGACAGAAGTTCACCGGCAGTAGTTGGTTCCACGGAAGGCCCGATCCTTACAACCCTTCTTCGACGGGTGGTAGCAACCTAGGACCGAACTCAAAGGTGCTCTATGAAAAGACGAAGGCCCTTATTGCCTACTACGAGTCTCGGGGGATCACCCCAACCCAATCGTTAGTCGTCAATTCGGGAAGCGGTCTTGACCCAGACATCTCAGTCAATGCCGCTTACGCTCAGGCAGCGAGCGTCGCTAGAGCCCGTCAACTATCCACGTCCAAAGTGGATCAGTTGGTGAGATCGGAAATCATCGGAAGGCAGTTTGGCTTTTTGGGATCTCCATACGTAAACGTTTTGGCCCTCAACGTCGCTCTTTCGAAGATCAAATGACCCAATCTTCCTCTGTCCTAGTTTTCTTGTTCGATCTTTGCGTGGCTTTTTGACCTGGAAAACTTGCCTCTGGAACGCTCAGTACCCCAGCTAAAGCTAAATAAGCTCGCAGCGAACCCGATTACCAACCAAGCGAGCAGGTTTTCAAGTACAGCGAGATGACTCCAGTGCCCGCCAACCTCTAGGTGAGCAAATGTGGCGGGAAGCAGGGCGCTCCGATACCCCTCGGCAAGCTGTGCCAGGGGCAACAGGAGCGCAAAGTGCTGAATCCCTTTGGAGAGCAGGAAGAACGGAATGAAGATACCGGAGAGAAATTCAAGAACTATGAACGGGAGGTTTACGACAGCCGGAGCCGATCTGGAACTCCGGGGCAGGCTCGAAACTGCCACTCCCAGCAGTCCAAGTACTGCGCTTCCAAGGAGGGTTACCCAGATCAATGTCCACCACAATGCGAATGTTCGCGGAAGCTTGACGTGGTAGAAAACTACCCCAATTAGTAGGAGCAGTGCGATCTCGACCACGCTCACGACAACCACTCGAATGACCTTGCCGATAAAGTACGCTGAACGTGGCATCGGAGTCCCAGCCAGCCGCTTCAGTCCGCCGGTATCACGCTCTACGGCTATTGCTACAGCCATCGAAACGAAAGAGGTCGAGGCGACTCCGCCAGCCATGAGTCCCGTGGTGTAAATCTGTGCCGCTGGGACGTTGGTCCCGGGCGCCTTGAAATGGAATATCGCTGCAAATAGGATCAACATAACCGCAGGGAGTGCGGCGGTAAAGATCACTGCGTCCCGCTCACGGAAGAACTCCTTGATCTCCAGCAAACCCCTTGTAAAACCCACCTCCAAAACAGATTTCACCGGTCCTCCTCCGAAATCAGCTTGAGGTATCGGTCCTCCAGGCTCGGTCTGTACACCTCGAGACCTACTAGCTCGCCTCCGCTCTCCTTGTAAGCCGAAGCAACCAAGAACGACGGCTCAGATGTGCGGATTTCGACTTTCTCACCATCGTCCTTCCTCCACTTCACGAGGCAGTCCTCATCCGGTCCGCGTCCAAGTTCGTCGGGTGGACCTTCGGTGATAACCCTCCCCTTGTTTATTACTATTATCTTGTCGGCAAGTGCTTCCGCCTCCTCGAGATAGTGGGTAGTCAGCACGATGGTGGTGCCCAACTGCTTGAGACTCGAGATCAGGTCCCAAAACTGTCGCCTGGCTTCGGGGTCAAATCCCGTCGTCGGCTCGTCGAGGAAAAGCAGCTCCGGCCGACCTACTATTCCAAGGGCAACGTCAACCCTCCGCCTCTGCCCTCCGGAGAGCACCCTTACGGGGAGCTTGCGCTGTTCAGTCAGTCCGACCAGTTCTATTACTTCTTCCGCTTGCCGAGGATTTGGGTAGAGAGAAGAAAAGAAATCGATCGCCTCCTTGACTCGTAGCTCCCCTAGGTCTCCGGTGCTCTGAAGCACGATGCCAATCCGGGCACGCCAGCTTGTGCCGGAATTTTGAGGTGCTTGGCCGAGGACTGAAATCCTTCCTGAATCGAAAGTCCTGTATCCCTCGAGAATCTCCACGGTGGTGGTCTTCCCAGCGCCATTTGGGCCAAGCACGGCAACACATGAGTTTTTCTCTACTTGAAAACTCAGGCTATTCAGCACTTGCCTACCCTTATAGCTCTTCGAAAGGTTCTCCACTTCGATAACATTTGCGGTCACGCGGCCAAGTCTATGTCCCGACTTTCGCACTCGGTAAGAAAAGACATGTGTATTCACTCACCGACTCAACAAACTGGCCCCTGAACTGCTTGTTTATGAATAGCCTCGCCGAATTCTTGGGTACCTGTGAATACCTCTCTTTTCCCGGGGTTCGCTGCTGATGCTAGTTGAATTCATCGTTTGTGTGTAAACACTTGCGCTAGTACGTAATGGCGAACCTATCAGAACGGGCGAATCGAGTGGGAGTGAATAAGCACACCTCCTGCCGGTGGTACCAAGAGGGGAAGTTGCCTGTTCCTTCAGAGAATTGGGCAACTCATCCTGGTAAACCTTGATGGTGCAGCCTCGGTGGAGAAGACCAAAACAGTGGTCTACGCTCTGGTGTCCTCCCACGATCGGCGGGCAGATCTAGAGCGGCAGGTGGCACCGCTCACGTCGTGGGCGACCGCTGCGAGGATGGTGGTGGCCTACCACTGGAAGTGAGGTCGCCTGCTGATCGTGGTGATCGGCAAAGACGGAACGGTACCTAAGGCCGTCGAGGTGCCAGTGGTCGAAGGACCGATGGTTTATGACATGGCCCTCGCGAGCACGTATGCCGTGCTCCTCGACCTCCCAGTCACCTTCGACCTGGAGCGGGCAATGGCCGGGTCGTCGTTCCCTTACAAGTGGAACCCGGACCAGCCCGCTCGGGTGAGCCTCCTTCCCCGGGACGGTGACGCAAGCCAGATCGCCTGGTGCGAAATGGAGTCTTGCTACGTCTTCCACGTCCTCAACGCCTACGACGACGCGGGGACAATCGTCTGTGACGTGGTCGGACAGTCGAGTCCGTTCAGAAAGTCCAGGCGGATTTCGCTACGGAGAAGTAAGAACCGACCGATATTTAACGTAGGATCCATACTTCGCTGTGCGACCTCGTCCGATCATCAATAATATCGTGCTCCTTCGGCGGCCTGCCGTTTCCAGTAATTGTGAGTACAAACTTTAACGAAACATCGGCTGAGGGGTTATCACTTCATGCAGCACAGTTAGATCTAGCCTTGACGGCTACTTCTGCAAAAAGTTACGCTATCAGAAAACGTTCGTCGCCAATTTCCACCTCGACTCTCAATTCACCACCGACCGCCTCGACATACTTTCGTAGCGTGTCGAGCTGCGCTCGTTCGATGTCGCCCTTTTCGATCCGTGAGACGCGATTCTGACTGACCTTCAGGCGGCTAGCAAGTTCCACCTGGGTGATGTCAGAAGCTTCGCGTAGCTCGCGAAGGCGATAAGCCCTAACTTCCTCTAACATTCGTTTTTTGTGATTCTCCACAACCTCGCGGTTGACGGGACGCTTTGCGAGCATGTGCTCCAGATTCTTTGTCATTAAAGTCCTCCTTTCTGTTTCCTAATGTGCTCATCGAAGTGGCTATCGGCAACCGGAATGTTCACCTCATACCACTTCTTCCAACTTCTCGATTTATCACCCGCCACAAGCAGGACTGCATTTCGTTCTAAATCGAAGGCGAAAAGAATTCTCAACTCGGAGCGCCCCCGAGAGCCTGGACGCAACTCCTTCATGTTCTTGTGACGTGATGCCTTCACGGTATCGACCAACGGACGTCCAAGCTGTGGGCCTCGGTCACAGAGCAACTCCAGAGCAGCGATAACCTGCTCGTAGGAGTTCTGATCGAGGTCCTCGAGCCAGGACTCCACGAGTTCAAGATCCACATCCCACATAGGGACAGTATACAACATATAAGGTTTACAACTCAAGGGTTGTTAGGAGTTGCCAAACAAAGTGTAGTCATTACGAAGCATGCGATCGGAACCGGTTGTCGCGATGCTCGTCCTAAGGTCTAGCAGTTTCAGCTATGGTCGCGAGCATAAATGGCCCATCAAATTCCGGTGAGGTGAGCTTCGTAGCACCACGATCGAGCGGAGCACTCGCCAGATCGGCTTGCCAGCGTAAAGCAGTGCGCCTATTCGATAGTTCTGGAAGTTACGAAAGCCAAAACCGACCCACTTGATCCGATTGATCAAGTCGTTTATCGCTTCGGTGGGACCGTTGCTCACACAAGCCAAATGGAAGTTGCAGATCTTTTCGAAGCAGCGACAGGTAGTGCGTCTTAGTTTTTGAATCTCCGATGGCATGGCCGAACGCAGACAGTGCTCTTTGACTTCTTCGAGTATGACCCTCGCCTCGGTTGCATTGAGGGTTCTACAGAAACCGCGCTGGCGTTTTTTCACCTGGTGGGACAGAGCCACCTCAGCGTTGGGGTCAAGGAGAGCGAGCAGTGAAGCGAGGCGAGGCGAGCGCCAGCGGTCTCGTCGAGCTTCTCCTCGCCCACCAATAGGGTTCGGCAAACTCTGTACGGCGAGTTGTCTCGTCGGCCCCGGTGTCTGGTCTGTTAGGTTTGCACTCGCCGTCGCACTGCGTCCAAGACTCAATTAGCTAGTGAAATCACATAAAAGGGACCTGCTATTTGGGCCGCTTGGGACAGAATCGCCGCTTAGACGTTGGACATGTCGAGCTCGCCGAAGGTGACGCGACTCTTCCAGTCGCCGCTCTGATCTTTGAGAGAATGAGCCACGTCCACGTAATTGCGCGTGAGATAAATACAGGCTGGATGTCGATGATCTGGTGGTGCTCAACGCCGGTGACGGTCGTGGCGAAGCTGGCGTGGTTACCTGCAAACTTGACGAAACCCGTCTCGTCAAGCCCGATGGTGCCGGTGCGACTAAGGCGTTTCTTGTCGGCCTCGAGCAACGCTTCGCCCTAGGTGGTAACAGAGTCATTGACGGTATCCCAGTCGCAGTTAAGCCCTTTGACCACCTCTAAAGCAATGCGACCAATGCCGATCGGAAGCGTCGCCCACTTGGCCGCGCTGGTCGTCAAAGACAGTCCTTCTCCGCGATTCAATGATCACTCAACACCCAACTGTTCAGAGCGAAGTCCTCATGCACACAGCGCAGACCGTGTTTCTTCCAGGTGAGACGCATGGGTGCGCCGCAAACGGGCAAATTGACGTAGGGGACAAGGGGACGATCCTTTCAGCTGGGCGGAAAGTTTGCACGGGCGACGGCGAGCATCCTTCGCCAACTGCTCAATCACGAGGGCTACTTCGGGTACTTGGCGCTGGTAGTGCAGCTCTCGCACATCCCTCAAGCCGACGAGGGCCTCGAGGATTTCACTGGCCTCGGACAGGACGAAGGTGTTTTCTGTCTGTTTTCTCACAATTACAACTGAAGCACCTTCGTCGCTTCAGTTGTTGAGAGATCTAAA
>JAKBHQ010000424.1 GCA_021836665.1 Thermoplasmata archaeon | reverse complement strand
GCTGTGACTTCGGACCCCTCTTCGCATCGATGAGGCCAGCGAGACCGAATTCTGCGAAGTCTTTGCGCCAACGCCACAAGGAATTGGGTTTGACCTCAAACGCACGAGAAACATCAATCGGTCGTGCGGCACCAGTCTCTACAAGTTGTACTGCAGCAAGTCGCCGAAGAGCCTCGTCACCCGGTCCCCAGGTGTATACGACGTTGCCCCAGATAAAGACCGCACCTCCACGCTCGTCTTCGTAGATGCCAGCAGAATCACCGATTGGAGTGGTCTCTTTAGGAACCAGCGGCAATGGTGGCTGACCGATCATCAGCCCGGAATTCTGGTCTCCTGAGGTCTCTTTCATCACATTAATTCTATCATATTTAAGTTCCAAAACCGGTCACCACCAGGATTATTCTTCCAGCTCAGAGGCAATTTACGGAAACTCGTTGGGAACCATGTCAGGTGTCCTGGAATAACAAGGCTAAAGAACGATTCTCCTGATCATTTGGTATTCAGAGTCAAAGGGGCCAGGCCCCCCGACCCACCCTCAGCATCAACCCTCGGCATCAACGAGAGACAGAAAAGTTCTCATCAATTACCAAGCGCGCCCCTTTGGACCGACCGTCAATTTAACCGGCCTTCTGGTCTTGGGTAAACGAGCGCCGGGTACCTTTTCCGGGCAAAAGCAAGGGCCTCAAAAAAAGCCTTCGGAGGCGCAGAGAGGTAAGGGATGAACCTCGTGATATCTATGCCCGCTTCGTTGAATATCGGCGTCAGGAACTCGACTCGGAAGGGAGTCCTTAAGATATTCGACCTCACATAGTCCGAAAGGACATCTTCGATTCGTACCCCCGAGCGGAGTTGGTAAAAAGCAACAACTAGTCCGGTTCTATCCTTTCCGGCTGTGCAATGCACCAGGGTGGCAGAGGATGAATCCTCCTCGAGTAGAGAAAGTACCACTAGAAAGTCATCAAAGTGACTACCGAGCATAATCCGGTACATTTCGCCCATATCAAATGCGGTTATCGACTCCAACCCACCCTTTAGAATTACCGAAATTGCATCCATAGTGCCAGCGATCTCACCAATCATCGGAATCGAAATTAGCTCAATGTCGCTAAAGTCCTCCGGCAACTTAGTTGGCGACTGACTCCGTTCTTCGGCCACCCTAAGGTCCACAATCCTCCGTATCCCCAAAGAGTGGATCTTCTGCCAATCAGCAAGACTCAGCTTGGCCAAGTTGTCGGACCTGAAGACCCGATCCCAAGGGAGAATGCCGGCCTTTACGTGATATCCACCGGAGTCACGAAAATTAGTCGCACCACTGAGGTTTACTTCTCGGGACCTGAAGGTGACCTCCGATCCATCATCCAATTCAACCATTACCCTGGGGGAACCAAGCTCCGCAGGCAGGGCCTGGATCACAATGTCCCGAGACACCACCTCGTATTTGAGTTCGCACTCCTTCGAAGTCGACGGGTCATGGACCTTCACGCGTCTTATTCTCGGGTCTGGCTTAGCAGATATCACGCCATGGGGAATCACCAACGGCCGACCTGGAAATACCTTGGTAACAATAACTTTATTCTCGGACACCCTTCCAAGCTACTAGCAGTGGTGGCGCAAACAATATCTCAACACCTATGGACAGGGAAGCAAAATGTCGATTCGCCAAATCCGCTAGGTCCATCACGTGTCGTCGTTATGATCGAGCCTCGTGACCCGACGAAGCTCGATCATCGCACAGATAGCCTCCGAAATAACCACTATTTCGTCTTCGGAAAAAACTCGATCCAATCCGCCTGATATGGAGTCGACCAACCACTGCGACCATCCCAGTTCCAGAAGAGGTGTCCTTGGGTCCTCGACCCCAAAATAGTCCACCAGCACGGTCCGAAGGGTAACAATTGCCAATTGAACCGACCCGCTATCCAGTTCGTCTAATGCATCGCCAAGTCTCAGAGCGTGCCTTTTAGAGAGATGTCTGTTAGTTTCCATCACATTCCGGTCTCAAGTTAGCTGGACAGCGCTCGGAATACTCCATCGGCTAGTAGTCGTCCAGTCGGCCTTAGGCTGGCACGCCCGCTTTCTACCTCGAATAGTTCTAAAAGCTTCTCATTTCCATACTTGGAAGTGAGTACCTTTAGTTCGTCCTCCGATAAACCTTTCTTAGTCCTCAGGGCTAGCATCAGTCTCTCCGTCGCAATCTGCGAATCCTCCAGCTCCTCACCTCCTATAAATCCGCTCCCGTCTAATTTTACCGCAGCGATATATCCCTTGAGGGAAGGATCATTCCACCATCTCAGCCTTCCAAAATGGGAGTGGGCGCTGAGTCCGACTCCCAGGTAATCACCCCAGTTCCAGTAGTTGAGATTATGGAGGCAGCGCCGATCAGGACGAGACCAGTTCGAGACCTCATAGTTAGCCAGTCCACAGCCCTCAAAGACCTCATCCGCCATGAGGTACCTAGCAGCCAAAACGTCCTCACTTTGGCTACTAGCCCTTAGATGGTGCAGCCTTGTCCTCGGCTCGATACCAAGAGCGTAAGCGCTCACATGTGAAACTTTTGGCGCAAGGGAAGCTACTTTTGAAATCGTAGACCTCCAGCTTTCATCATCTTCGGCTTCTGAACCATAAACCAGGTCGATCCCGACGGAGAGACCCTCGGTGTCACATGCAAGTCCGATCGCCCTCTCTGCTCCGTAGGAATCGTGGTTTCGACCAAAGTAGCGAAGCACCCTGTCGTCGAAGGTCTGAACACCTATAGAAACCCTGGTGACGCCAAAATCGACATAACTGGCAAAAAGGTCTTTGCTAGCCGACTCCGGATTCACCTCGACCGTCACCTCCGCTCCGATGGCAACGGGTATCGACGCCAGGAAATTTCCCAACAATGATGGCTCTACCAGGCTCGGGGTACCACCCCCGAAGTATACGGTGTCGAATCCACCATCACCGAGGAGAAAGGGGCCATTCGTTAGGTAGTGCCTCACCTCAGCCGCTAGGGCCTCGAAATATTCGCCTTGCAGGCCGAGTCCATTGTGACTGACGCTAAATGCGCAGTATGAGCATTTGGTGGTGCAGAAAGGAATATGAACATACAATCCAAAGCCGGATTTGCCGCATTTCCCCACGGACTAAATGCTAGGGCCCACCACGTCTCATCAGGTGACCTCGAGCAGGAAATCCACGCTAAAGGATTGCCCCTAAACCAAAACCCTCAGTCCGAGTTCGTCCAACCTATATGCGATCTCTTCGGCGGTCATATCCATGAGCGCCCCCACGACCTTCAGGTCTTCACCCCTTATTGTTATCATTCGTCCGTTAAAGTCCTGCCTTTGGACCTGGATCATGCTTAGATACCTCTTAAGCAGCTCTTTCTCTGGGCCATTCACTTCGCCCAGACGGGTCAGGTCGATGGTGACCTTGGGACCAATACCCCTCATCCCTTCCTCTGGCTTGGAAGGAGAGTCTACGGTAATAGTTTCCACTTTAGGTGAACCCCTCGTAGGGAGCTCCGGAACGAATTCCGTCGATTGAAACACCTCTGGGACAGTGTCTTTGGGTAAGAGCTGGTCACTTGGCACGCCATATATTGCGGCCAGCCTCTGAAGCCTCGGAACCGAAATCGAACGCTCACCCCGCTCGTAGGCTCCTAAAACCGAAGATTTGAATTCCATTCCGGAAAGCTCTTCAACCGCCTGAAGGGAAAGTTTTTTCTGCTTTCGAATCGATCTCAGCCTCTCGCCGACTTTTAATGCGTAGCCCTGTGACAATTCCTCTTCACTCATACTCCAATTATGCACTCTAAGTGTCAACAAATGCAAGTGTAAAATGAGAATTGTCCGTCAAATTGGCCACGCTTTGTCAATCTCACCTACCAAATTCTCCCTAAGTGCCACCAATAGTGCTGCAGACACTACCGCAGCGGTCTCCGTGCGTAGGACTCCACCAGGAAGTTTGACCTTTTCGCAAGGTTCTCTCGGCGACATAAGTCCCGATTCTGGGCCTACCACCAAAGTTCGGTGAATTGAACGAAGGGGGCCGCCATTAAAGTCACACAGAGCGACCTCTTTAAGATCGATGAGATTATTAAGACCTCCGACTTCGTCTAATAGTGGTAGTCGGCTCCGCCTCGATTGCGCTCCAGCTTCCTTTAGGACACGAGACAGTCGATCCATCGATGGCGGTTTTCCGCCACGCCGATCAAAGGCGTCGCTTAGGAGATAGATCTCGTCGATGCCAACCTCGCACATCTTCTGAATAGCCCAACTCAAACGGTCTAGTTTGGGCATGAAAAGAGCTACGCCGACCGAATAGCTAGGGAGAGGATCGACTACTATTTCACCCCGGCGCTCGAGGGAGAGTCCTCCGTCTCGAGCCTTGGACACCTTCGTTACGACGAACTCCGCCCAGGACCCCTTACCGTCGGACAAAACTAGCCCTTCACCCTCAACTAGCCTTTTGACATTCACCAAATGGTGGACATCTTCCATAGAAAGCTGTGGTTCAGCAACGTCTTTGACGTAGGTCCAAGTGACCGTCTTCAGGGGGAACTCCTTAGTGAAATCATCTAGTCACCACAAAATGGTTACTGCCCTCGGGCTGACCGAGGTTCAAAGAGCGATGTATCCCGCTTAGCCTCGGCTAGGGGTAACGAGCAAATTTCCGAACTTCGTCTACTTCCAGGCAGACTTTAGTTTAGAGAAAATACCCTGGTCGACGGGTTCAGATATAACTTCTCCCCTTATTTCTGCGAGCCTCCGAAGGAGTCCAATTTCCTCATCATTCAGGTCAATGGGCGTCACTACGACGATGGTCACAATGAGATCTCCTCGGCGTCTACCCTGGAGCTGGGGAACACCTTTGTTCTTTAGCACAATCTCAGTTCCGCTTTGGGTCCCCGGGGCAATCGAAATAGTCTCCTCGCCATCCAAAGTGGTAAAGAGAATCGAGGTACCCAACGACGCCTGTGCAATCGAAACGGATTGCTGGGCCCTGATATTTATCCCATCCCTCGTGAAGCGGTCGGATTTCGATACCGCTACCCTCACATAGAGGTCCCCAGGCAGACCTCCGTGGGATGCCGCTGGACCTTTGCCTGGAAGCCTAAGAGTAGTACCTTCGTCGACTCCCTGTGGAATGTCTATGACATAAGACCTATCCTCGACGGTTATGCCCTCTCCCCGACAAGTTTTACAGGGTTGCGTAATTATCTTGCCTTCACCACGGCACTTGTCGCAAGGCACGGTGGTGACAACCCTACCGAGGAAGCTCTGTTGGACCCTTCTGACTTGGCCGGCTCCTTTGCAGATTCCACAGGTCTGAACACTCGTTCCGGGTTGGGCCCCCGAACCAGCACAACTTCCACAGACCACGGGAAGGCGGACGGTTACGTCCTTTTTGACTCCAAATACTGCTTCTTCAAAAGTAAGAACCACGGTGACTTCGGCATTTCCGCCTCGCCTTGGACCCTGTTGGCCGAATGGACTATTTCCAAATGCCTGCCCAAAGAAGGTCTCGAAGATATCTCCGAAGCCGGCACCAAATATATCCTGAGCGGAACCCTGTGCCATTCTGGGATCGTCGGAGCCATAGGTATCGTACATGCGTCTCTTCTCGGGATCCCGGAGAGTTTCATATGCCCGGGTCACCTCTTTGAAACGCTCTTCAGAATCCTTGTTACCACCGGTAATATCGGGGTGGTGCTCGCGAGCCAATCGCCGATATGCCTTCTTTATTTCATCCTCGGTTGCGCTGCGCGAAACGCCCAGCAACTCGTAATAATCAGCCAAACTCATCCCTCACTAAGGTATCGACCTAGCTTTTCGCCAACCAAGCTCACAGTCGAAAGTGCGAGTGGGTAGTCCATTCT
>JAKBHQ010000068.1 GCA_021836665.1 Thermoplasmata archaeon | reverse complement strand
AATACTTCGCCAAGAACGCTAGCTAAAGGCCCTTCACGATGTCGACCATGATCTCGCCAGCTTCGGTAGGATTACGGGCCACGTGTACCCCAGCTTCCGCTAAGGCTTCCATCTTTGCCTGAGCGGTACCCATACCTCCCGAAACGATTGCTCCGGCGTGTCCCATCTTTTTGCCAGGAGGAGCCGTCACACCAGCTATGTAGGTAACAACTGGCTTAGTCACGTTCTCTTTGATAAAGGCTGCCGCCTTTTCTTCGTCTGACCCGCCAATCTCACCAAACATGAGCACGGCTTTGGTCTCCGGATCCTGCTCGAAGGCCGCAAGGCAATCGATAAAGGTGGTTCCTGGCACGGGATCGCCACCAATGCCCACGCAGGTCGTCTGGCCCACTCCTTTCAAGGAAAGTTCGTTAAGCGCCTGATATGTGAGTGTCCCCGAGCGGGAAACAATCCCGACAGGGCCGCCAGCTAGTGCGATGTCCCCAGACGTGATTCCAATATTGCACTTTCCAGGAGAAAGGATCCCTGGGCAGTTCGGTCCGAGAAGCCTAGTCCCCGGATAGTTGCGACGCAGAACGTTGAACACCATCGCCTCGTCCTTGGCGGGAATATATTCCGTGATACAGACGATAAAACCGATCCCTGCAGCGGCTGCCTCAAGGATCGCCTCAGGAGCAAACCTCGGAGGAACAACAATGAACGATGCAGTAGCCCCGGTAGCGGCAACTGCGTCTTGAACCGAGTCAAATACAGGCACCCCCTCGACGTCAGTCCCACCCTTTCCTGGAGTGACACCTCCTACCACCTTGGTGCCGTATGCCTTATTCCGGAGTCCGTGAAACTTACCCTGACTACCGGTTATACCTTGGACTATAACTTTGGTGTTTTCATCTACAAAGATGCTCACTTTGAGGCTCCCTCATCTACGATCTCTACCGCCCTCTTGGCGGCTCCTATCATCGTCTTTTCGATTATGACCCCCCTAAGGTCGGCATCAGCGAGAATCTTTCGCCCTTCGTCGGCATTAGTGCCGTCTAGCCGGATCACAATCGGACTACGCATCTCGACGCTAGAGAGGGCATCTACTATTCCCTTTGCCACTTCGTCACAGCGGGTTATGCCGCCAAAGATATTTACGAGGACGACTTCCACCCTGTCGTCGGTGTTGATTACCTCAAGAGCCGCCGACATTACGTCCGCCCCTGCGCCACCCCCGAGATCAAGGAAGTTGGCGGCGGTCCCGCCCACCTGGTTCACGACGTCCAGCGTCGACATAGCAAGTCCGGCGCCGTTTGCAATAATACCGACAGAGCCGTCCAGTCCGATATAGTTCAGGTGCTTCTCTTTGGCCAGCCGCTCCCGGCCGTCAAGTTCTGAAACTCCCCTGAAGGCTTCCCACTCGGGGTGTCTAAACGCTGCGGCGTCGTCCAAGGTCACCTTGGCGTCCAGTGCGTGAACCTTACCTTGGGGCGTGAGGATGAGGGGATTAATTTCGGCCAGATCGGCATCACCCAGGGTGTAGCACTCGTATAGCTTCACCAAAACGTCTGCAACACCTTCGAGTGCCTCTTGGTCAATTCCGGCCGATTTGGCAAGCTCTAAGGCCTGATCGTAGCTGATTCCATCAATAGGGTTAATGTGAAGCCGCTTGATAGCTTCAGGATCGGTTACAGCCACCTCTTCAATATCGACCCCTCCCTTGGCCGAAACCATGGCTAGGTGAAGTTTCGCATTTCGATCCAGCGTGAAGCTGGCATAGTATTCCTTTTTGATGTCCGAGGCGTGCTCTATCCACAGGCGCTTGACCACGTGACCTTTGATGTCTAGTCCCAAGATGAACTCGGCTGCTTCCTTCGCCTCTTGTTCATTGTTCACCAGTCGGATTCCGCCTGCCTTCCCGCGGCCTCCCACTTGAACCTGGGCCTTTACGACGGCGGGAAACCCTGCGGCCTTAGCCTGTTCGATCGCCTCGCCTACGCTATCCGCCACTCCGCCGGGCGAAGTGGGTATGTCATAACGAGCAAAGTACTGCTTCCCTTGATACTCGAAAAGATCCAACTATCATCAGCCTTTCATCCACAACACTAAAAAATTGTCAAAACGCGGCTAGCCGCCAAGATGGCTCCTATGAAAGCCTTATTTCCCTCTCATCAAGCGCTTTCTCAAGCCATTCAGAGATCTGGGGAAGCGGTGCGCCCGGGGTGAAGACCTCGGACACCCCAGCTTCTTTCAATCTAGGAATATCTGCGTCGGGGATGATCCCCCCAACGACAACCACTACATCGTTCGCCCCCTGCTCTTTGAGGCCCTCAATAATTCGAGGAATGAGCGTAAGGTGGGCTCCTGAAAGAAGTGAAAGGCCTAAAGCGTCGGCATCCTCTTGAACTACCGTCTGAACGACCTGCTCCGCCGTCTGATGGAGGCCTGTGTATATGACCTCAAATCCAGCGTCCCGCAGGGCCCTAGCTATAACTTTGGCCCCACGATCATGCCCATCTAGTCCAGGCTTTGCGACTACTACACGATAACGACGTTCCACGGCCTCAAATACTACCCATCAAATCGAGTTGAGAAAAAACCCGCCCGTCAAAGTGCATTTTTTGCCCTTCTAAATCTGAAGTCCAACCAAATCCCGACAACAGGTTAACCCCGTCTGAAAGTTGAAAAAACTGATCACTTCTCGGGTTCAAAGAGCTCTCGGAGCTGATCCCTCTTCACCTTAGCCGTATCGGTCCTCGGAAGAATATCCACAATCTTGATCTGTCGAGGAACTTTATAGTGTGCAAGATTGTCTTGGCACCACGATGCAATCTCTGCAACACTGATTTTGCTCTTCGGCATCAATCGTACAGCAGCGACCGGCACTTCGCCCATTTTCGCGTCTTCGAGGCCCAATACAGAGGCTTCAGCGACATCTGGATGGCCTTCAAGTACAGCTTCGACCTCCCTAGCGTAGACAGAGTATCCCCCGGATTTGATCACATCCTTGGCACGTCCGACAAAATAGACGGTTCCAAATG
Source organism: Thermoplasmata archaeon (assembly GCA_021836665.1). Next base: position 2,850 of record JAKBHQ010000068.1, on the reverse strand, counting down.
GGCCACGACGAGCCAAATCACCAGTTCGTACCCACCCGTCGTTTGCAAGAATCGCGTCAGTTGCGCTCTTATCTTTGAAATATCCCTTAAGCGAGCCTTCATTTCTGACCCAAAGTTCACCAACCGTGCCGGGGGCAACCTCGGAACCATTTGCGTCTGATACTTTGAGTTCGGCTCCTCCAAATGGTATTCCAATTCCGGCATTGTCCAATAGCTCACGAAATGCCGCCGGGATGGCCGCCGACTTGAATGGCATCGATGGAAACATTCTCGTCGCTACTGCGCCTCCAAGCTCAACCATGCCATAGCCCTCTATAAAAGCGGCTGACCCGAGAGAGGATGCAAAGCCAAAAGAAACGGCCGATCCAAAATCTTGAAATTTCCTCGCCAAATCGGTTGGCATCGCGTCCGCCGAAGAATACCAAACATTTATGGAACTTAGCCTCCTGCTTTCCGCACCGGCTTCAAGCAGGAGGCGGTACATAGCTGGAACACCAGCAAATATCTGGGGTCGCTTCTCCTCGATTATGTCAAGAACGGCTTTTGGATCGAACTTCTGAAAGAAATAGACCCTGTAGCCAGCCATTGCCATGGATAGAGCAAAGATGAAGCCCATTAGATGTGATAAAGGGAGGCCAAAAGCGGCGCTCTGCGGGCCAACCAGGCCGATCACGCCCATCAAATTCAATCTGTCCAGAAGAGCCTTGTGGCTTAGCTCTACTCCCTTTGGTCTTCCGGTAGTTCCAGATGTATAAAAAATTGCCGCCGTCGAATGTTTGTCAATGTGAATTTCAGGTTCGCCAAGATCGCCATAGATCTGGTCAAGAGAAGTAACGACTAATGCGGGGTCACACTCTTCGATGATCCGCTCTACCTCGACCTTTGTCAGCTGGTCGCTCAAAGGTACTGCCACCGCTCCGGCTCGCGCTACACCCAAACAAGCAAAAAACAAGTCGTAGCCATTAGCCAAATTGATAACCACGCGCTGACCAGGTAATACCTCTTTAGCGACCCCATTTGATAGGCGTTCGACTAACTCCTCAGCTTGGGAAAAGCTGAGCTGCCTGCCATTTGTCTCCACAACCATGACTCTTTCGCCATATCGAGAAGACACCTGCGACATCAAGTGACCTAGGGTCTCTACAGAGCTAATGGCTGAACCGACTGACATATCAATAAACACTTACTACTAGTCAACCAGTATGAAACGGTATCTCTGCTGTTTCGAACATAACCCAAGGCTTTATTTTATAGCTCTTATTTCTAAATAAACAAATGAACTCGACAAACACACCTGTTGAGCGACCAAAAGACCATGAGCTCGCTGAGCAGGAGTAGAGGTTCAATTCAGGTTTAGATATAGAGATCCTTCAGATCTTTTTTAACTTAGCTATCGAGGCATCAAGGCGCTTCTGGCCTAAACCGACAAAGTTGACCGAGACCTCTAGCACAGAACCGTGATTTGACATATCGACGACAACCCCTTCACCAAAGTTCTTGTGATACACCTCGTCCCCAACCTTGTAGTCCAAAGGGGCCTTCACAAAGCCCTGATCTGAGTTGTCACTTTTGAAATAGCTTTGCCTGAACTCGGCTAAATTACCGGAGCGTTGATCACTTTTAGCTGAATTACCTCGCCATCGAGGGCTTGAAGTTGACTGGACTACCTTTGATCCCTCGATCAAGTCAGCCGGGATCTCTTCGATGAATCGCGAAGCCGGATGGAACTGGCCGCTGAATTCCCCACCTCTAAGTTGGGCCCTAGTGAGATAGAGCTTCTCCTTAGCTCGAGTTATCCCGACATAGCAGAGTCTTCGCTCCTCTTCAAGTTGTTCTGGATCCACAAATGACCGCATATGAGGAAAAACGCCATCCTCGAGTCCAGATATGAAAACTACTGGAAACTCAAGACCCTTCGCTGCATGTAGCGTCATCAGATTGACCTTCGGCTCAGAGGTTGATTCATCAGTACTCGAATACAAGGCTGTCTCTTCCAAAAATCCTTCCAAGGACTCAAAATCTGAGGCAAGCCGCACTAGCTCCTCTAGATTTTCTAGCCGCGATTCTGCTTCACGCTTAGGCTCGGATGCAATCTCCTGGTGCAATCCACTCTCAGCTAAAAGGTACTCGAGTATCTCGCGGGGCTTTGTCTCGCTCTCAACCATTCTGGCCAACTCCTTGATCAGATTGGAAAATCGCAAAATCTCGGATGAGGCCCTGTTTGAAGCACCAAAAGCCTTTGGAGAGTCGAAGGCACGAAGGATGTCAATACCGGCATCGTTAGCGAACACTATGGCCTTCCCCAAGGTGACCTCGCCCACTCCTCTCTTGGGCACATTTATCGCCCTTCTTAGCGAGATCTCGTCCGATGGGTTTACAACGAGCCGTAGGTAGGAAATCGCATCTTTGATCTCCTTGCGGTCGTAGAAGCGTGGACCTCCAACGACTCCATACGGTATCGACTGCCTAACTAGTTGCTGCTCAATTAGTCGGCTTTGCGCATTGGCTCGGTACAAAACGGCGATCTCGCCAAAGCTTCTATGCTCATTTTCAACTTCGTAGGTAATCGCACCTACGATATTGCGCGCTTCTTCAGTGTCGGTATCGGCCTCGATCAGGGAGATGCGTCGACCTCCCTTCATCTCTGTCCACAGGTTCTTTGGAATACGTCCGTTGTTGAAGGAGATCAGCGAGTTTGCAGCGTCCAAAATTATCGAAGTTGAGCGGTAGTTCTGTTCCAGCTTTATCAATTTGGCGTCTGGAAAGTTTCGCTCAAATTCCAAAATATTTCCGACATTCGCCCCCCTGAACCGATAGACGGACTGATCCGCGTCACCCACGGCAAAGGCT